>JAENVT010000171.1 GCA_016650435.1 Ilumatobacteraceae bacterium | reverse complement strand
TGGACCTCGAACGCCGCCCTGTCGCCGACGCTGCGCGCCTACGTCGATGCCGTGGGCGCTAATTTCGGCCGGGTGCGAGTGATCAAGCTCGAGCCGCAAAGCCGCGAGCAGGCCATTCCGTCGATCCATCGCGACGACAACAATCGTTTCAACCCCGACGACGAGGGCTGGGTGGTGCGGTCCTGGGTCGAATTGACCGACAATCCCGACAGCTACATGCTGCTGATGGACAACGGGCCCGATGGCCTGCCCGACCCTGCAACCGAAACCCGTGTGCCGCTGCACCGCGGATCCAGGTACCTGGTCGACACCCAACGCCTGTGGCACGTGGTCGTTCACCCCGGTGACGCCCCCAGGTATGCGCTGATCACCAGCTTCGAAACCAGCCCAACGCTGGAGCGCTGGGTCGACGTCAACCGCCCCGTCCCAGTCCCCCGCTAACCCACCCGGGCCGGACCGGGCGCGAAAACGGAACTCCCAGTTCCAAAACCGCGCCCGATTGACCTCTTCGGGCGCGAAAACGGAACTCCCAGTTCCGAAACCGCGCCCGGTGGACCTTCTCGGGCGCGAAAACGGAACTCCGAGCTCCGAAATCGCGCCCAATGAGACTGAGTGCGAGCTAGTCCGCGGCTCGGTGGGACTCGGCCAGGTCGGCGATGTCGGCCATGATCTTGGCCAGTTGGAAGTTTCTCGGGGTGTAGATGGCGGCGACTCCAGCGGCGATCAACTGTGCTCGATCCTCTTCCGGGATGATCCCGCCGAGAATCACCGGAGCGTCGATACCTTCATCCCGCAGCGATTTGACGATCGCGGGCACCAGTTCGAGGTGTGACCCGCTGAGGATCGACAGCCCGATCACATCGGGATCTTCATCGCGTGCCGAGGCGACGATCTGCGCCGGGGTGAGGCGTATCCCGGAATACACCACCTCCATGCCGGCGTCGCGTGCCGCTACGGCAATCTGTTCGGCGCCGTTCGAGTGGCCGTCGAGGCCAGGCTTGGCCACCAGCAACCGTGGCGGGCCGCCAGTCATCAACTTCACCCGCGCCGCGACCCCCGCCAGTTCGCCACCCGCTCGGCCGGCCGCCGAGGCCACGCCGGTCGAGGCGCGGTACTCGCCGAACACGCCGCGCAGCGCATTCGCCCACTCGCCGGTTGTGCCGCCGGCGCGAGCCAGCTCGATCGACGGCTCCATGATGTTGGCCCCATCGGCGGCGGCTGCTGTGAGCACGGCCAACGCCACCGACACAGCGGAGGAGTCGCGCGCCGCGCGCCAGGATCGAACATCGGCAATCGTTTTGGCCTCCAGCAAAGGATCGACGGTCAAGATGTTGCCGGTCGTGCCCAAGGGTGACGAAGCGGTCTCGGTGAAGACGTTGACGCCCACGACCTGTTGGTGGCCCGACTCGATGCGCCGCGTCCGATCGACCATCGAACCCACCAGACGGTTCTTCAACTCGTCGATCGCCTCGAAGGCGCCACCGAGGTCGAGCACTTCGTTCAATTCCGCCCACGCAGCGTCACGTAGCTCCGCTGTCCGCGCTTCGATCACAACCGAACCATCGAAGATGTCGTCGTACTCCAACAGATCGCTCTCGAACGCGAGCACCTGTTGCATCCGCAGCGACCATTGCTGATCCCAAGGACGTGGCAGGCCCAGCGCCTCGTTCCACGCCGGCAGCTGGATCGACCGCGCCCTGGCCCGCTTCGACAGCGTGACCGCCAGCATCTCCAGGACGATCCGTTGCACGTTGTTCTCGGGTTGGGCTTCGGTGAGACCGAGTGAATTGACCTGCACGCCGTACCGGAACCGGCGGGCACGATCGTCGGTGACGCCGTAGCGCTCGAGCCCGATTTGGTCCCACATCTCGTTCAGCGCCCGCAGCTTGCAGACTTCCTCCACGAAGCGGATGCCGGCGTTGACGAAGAACGAGATCGAGCCGTACACCTGGGCGAACTGCGACGGTTCGACTTGGCCAGAGTCCCGGACCGCGTCGAGCACTCCGATGGCCGTGGCGAGGGCGTAGGCGATCTCTTGGACCGGGGTAGCACCCGCCTCTTGCAGGTGATAGCTGCAGACATTGATCGGATTCCACTTCGGAGCGTGGTTCGCACACCAGGCGACCATGTCGACGATCAGCCGACGGGATGCGTCCGGCGGGAAGATGTAGGTGCCGCGCGAGAGGTACTCCTTGACGATGTCGTTCTGCGTCGTACCGCGAAGCTCGCTGGCGTCAACCCCCTGGGATTCTGCGTTGGCGACGTACAGAGCCAGCATCCAAGCCGCTGTGGCGTTGATCGTCATCGAGGTGTTCATCTCGGCGGGCGGGATGCCCTCGAGCAGCGTCTGCATGTGTCCGAGATGGGCGACGGGCACGCCGACCTTGCCGACCTCGCCGTGAGACAGGGCGTCGTCGGGGTCGTAACCGGTCTGCGTCGGAAGGTCGAATGCGATCGACAAGCCGGTCTGTCCTTTGGCGAGGTTTGCCCGGTACAAATCGTTGGACGCTCTGGCTGTGGAGTGCCCCGAATAGGTCCGCATCAGCCACGGCTGATCGCGGTTCGGTCGCTCGACTTCATCCGGCATATCGCCAAAGTGTTGCACGCTGAAATTTCTTCAAGAAAAGCTCAAGTCGACCACGCAGCGTTCCGATCATTCAACCGCACGGTGCGAAGGGTTCGGCGGAACTTTCTTAGCGGGCAGAGTCAATCGGTGGTGTCAGGGACGGCGGCGAACCTCGGCACAGCGATTGAGCGCCGGTGCCGGTGAGGAAACTCACCGGCACCGCAGCATTTTTGCGCTCAGCACAGTCAATCCTCGGTGACAGCATCGGCGAGCAAGTCGAGGTAGTCCGAACGGGGCACATCGATGGCGCCTACCGAGACGAGGTGCGGCGTCGTCCACTGCACGTCCAGCAGCTTCACTCGCGACTCCACGAGCCAGTCGACCAGCCTGACAAGAGCGACCTTCGACGCGTCGGTCGCGTCGCTGAACATCGATTCGCCGGCGAACAACCCGGCGATGTGCACGCCGTACAGACCGCCAACCAGGCGGCCGTCGAGGTACGTCTCGACGCTGTGCGCCCATCCCTGTTTGTGGAGTTCCTCGTACGCGTCGACGAATTGTGGCGTGATCCAACCGTGGGGCCGGGTCGGGTCCGCACATCGCTCCATCACGTCGCGGAATCGGCAATCGAAGCGCACCTCGTACCTCCGGCAGCTCCTTCGCAGCGAACGCGACACGATGAGACCGCCGAGCGGAATCACACCGCGCGGGTCGGGCGACCACCACCCCAACGTCTTCTTGCGCAGCGGCATCGGGAAGATCCCGCTGCGATACGCGGCCAGCAACGTCCCCGGCTGCAGATCCGCGCCGATCCCGCACAGACCACTCTCGTCGGCCAATTCCGGCGACGGCAGTCGCCAGCGATTGGCCGGCGGTTCGATCGGAGGTCGACCCATGTGCATCACCACAGATTGGAACACATCGGTGATTCAGTAGGTGTAGAAACCGAGCTTCGTCTTCCGGCCCAGATGACCGGCGGCAACCTTGTCGAGCAAGGTCTGAGCCGGCGCGTCGCCCGGAATGCCAAACGACGCGTGGATGGTCTCGAGGATGGCCACCGAGGTGTCGAGACCGACAAGGTCGAGCAACGCGAACGGGCCCATCGGGAAGTTGCAGCCACCCTTCATCGCCGTGTCGATCGACTCGATCGACGCCGTGCCTCGTTCGAACATGCGAACCGCGTTGTTGAGGTACGGGAACAACAGCGCGTTGACGATGAAGCCGGCATGATCTTGCACTTCGACCGCATCCTTGCCACAGGAGGTGACGAAGGCCATCGCCTGATCGATGGTTTCGGCGCATGCGGTGAGCGGGCGCACCACTTCGACGAGTTTCATGACAGTCGCCGGATTGAAGAAATGGATGCCGCACACCTGCTCGGGCCGCGCTGTCGCCACCGCCAGGTCGATGACCGGCAACGTCGAGGTGTTCGTCGCAAGAATGGCCGATGGCTTCGTTGCTCGATCGAGCGCGGCGAAGAGTTCCCGCTTGACCTCCATCTCTTCGATCACCGACTCGATCACTAGATCGCAATCGCCCATCGAGTCGAACCCCTCGACGGCGACGATCCGGGCCATCACAGACTCACGTTCATCGGCTGTCGCCTTTCCACGCTCGACCGCCTTCGACAATCCGGCCTCGATCGTGCGCAGCACGCCATTCGCCGAAGCCTGCGATCGCGATGCCACGATCACGTCGTAGCCGGCGCGGGCGGCGACCTCGGCCAGGCCGGAGCCCATGATCCCGGAACCCACGATGCCGACCGTGCGGATGCCTCCTGTCATGCGCAGACTGTAGCTACCCGTCGGTAACTTCGACAATCCGGCTACGGTCGATCATCGTGGAACGCGATGGCGAACTCGAAGCCGCACTGGCCTTTTTCCTGGAAGCCGACAAATTGAAGGGTGTCGAACGGCGTAACAGGCTGGCCGACGGCTCGCGCCGCGAGAACACCGCCGAACACTCGTGGCACCTCGGCATCGCTGCACTCGTGCTGGCGCCGTTCGCTAGCGAGCCGGTCGACGTTGCCACGGCAGTCGCGATGGCACTCGTTCACGACATCGTCGAGATCGACGCCGGCGACACCTTCGCCTACGACGAGGCAGAAGGAGCAGCCACGAAGCAGGCCCGCGAAGAAGCCGCAGCGGATCGGCTCTTCGGTCTGCTGCCCACTGAAACCGGTCGGCGGTTCCGCGAGATGTGGGACGAGTACGAACGCGGAGATACTCCGGAAGCGCGGTTCGTGATGGCCGTCGATCGGCTGGCACCGATGATGCTCAACCTCGCCGAAGGTGCATCGACGTGGCGCGAGTACGGCATCACCCGATCGCGGGTGATCGCCCGCAACGGGCACTACATCGAGCAATCGTTGCCTGGCGCCTGGAGCGCGGTGCTGGCCCACCTCGATGCCGCCGTGGCCGACGGCGTCGTTGATCCGGCGTGACCGAGTTCATTCACAGTTCACCGATGCAGCGGACGCTGCCCTGATCGCCTGGGTACCCTGGGATGGTGACTACAGACCTCGTTCATGACCTCGACTCCGTACCGGAGCGATTGGTCGCGCTCGAGGCGGTTCACAACTTCCGTGACCTCGGCGGATACGCGACCGCAGACGGGCGCACGACGCTCTGGCGAACTTTGTATCGCGCCGACGGGCTGTACCGGCTGACTCCGGCGGATGTCGTCGCGCTCGAGCCTCTTGGGTTGCACACGGTCATTGACCTACGAAGTGCACCTGAGCTCGACGAGCGCGGACGATTTCCGGTTGACGCGCATCCGGTGGTGTTTCACCATCTACCGATCGTCGACAAGACCTTCAACCATGGCGATGTGCCGGACTACGAGCGCGACGAAGACTTCCTGATCTGGGCCTACCAGGACATGTTGGCCGTTGGCGCGCCGAGGTTCGCGAAGGCGTTCGAAGTGCTGGCCGAGCCGGGCGCGCTGCCCGCCGTGTTCCACTGCGCCGCAGGCAAGGATCGCACCGGTCTGCTCGCCGCGCTGTTACTCGGTTCGCTCGGGGTCTCGCACGACGACATCGTGGCCGACTACGAGCTGACGGTGGCGGGCATGGCCCGCTTCCGCGAGTGGGCTGCCCGCGAATGGCCGGAGTGGATCGAGCGGATGGCATTGATCCCGCCCGCATTCACCGCGGCGCTTCCCGAAGCAATGAGCCAGATCCTCGACGAGCTATGCGAACAAAACGGCTCGATCCGCGACTATGTCCGGTCGATCGGCGTAACAGACGACACGCTGGCCGCCTTGGAATCCGTGCTCCTCGGCTGACCAGCCTACGCTCGCCGTGATGAACGGCATCCTGGCATTACAAGGCGGCGGCCCGTTCGTCGCCAACGACGACCTCGACCGTCGATTGATCGCCGCAGCGGGCGCGACACGCGTGATCATGCTGCCAACGGCTGATGCGTACGAACACCCCGAACTTCTCGTCGCCGCGGCGATGCTGTGGGGCGAACGGCTCGACGTCGAAGTCGAGGCATTGATGGTGATGCGCCGCGGCGAGGCGATGGAAGATGGTGTCGTCGGCGTTATCCGCGGTGCACGAGCTGTCTATCTGGTCGGCGATCAGCCGCTGCATCTGCGATCTGTCTTGAAGGGCACACCACTGTGGGACGCGATCGTTCAGGTGGTGGCCAGTGGTGGCCTGGTTGCCGCGACGGGAGGGAGTGCGGCCGCGATGTGCGACCCAATGGTCGATCCACGCGGCGGTGCCTTCACCTTGGGCCTCGGGCTGATCGATGGTCTGGCCTTGGTGACCGAGGCCGAGACATGGTCGACCGATCGCCTGCACCGCACCCTGAAGTTGGCCAACACTCCCATCGTCGAGCTGCCCAGCGGTTCGGCACTCGTGCACACCACCGAAGGATGGGAACGCGTCGGCGAAATGACCGTCCACGGCGAGCTCCCGTGATGCGTTTTCCGGCTGAGCACGTCACGAAATCTCCGGTCGTGCCGGATATTTCGTGACTGGCCTCGCCAGCGGTCAGCTTTCGGTGATGGTTACGGACTGGATGATGATTTGCTCGAGGGGCGGGACGCCATTCGCGGCTTGATCGGGATTGCCGAGCGCATCGAGAGCCTTCACTGTGGTGTCGAGGCCATCGGTGACCTGACCGAACAGAGTGAAGTCGGCCGATAGGGCCACGCCATTGGCACCGGTGATGACGAAGAACTGGCTGCCGTTGGTGTCGGCACCGGAGTTCGCCATGGCGATCGAGCCGACCTTGTATGAGCCGGTGGCCGGTAGTTCGTCGGCGAAGGAATAGCCTGGCCCACCACCACCTGTACCCGTTGGGTCGCCGCACTGCACCGCGAATGCCGGGATGGCCCGGTGACAGATGGTGTTGTCGAAGTAGTGGTAGCGGGCCAACACGACGAAGTTGTTGACGGTCAACGGCGCAGCGCCGGCATCGAGTGCGATGGTGTAAGCGCCCTTGTTGGTGGTCACGACGGCGGTGTACGTCTTGGTTGCGTCGATGCAACTCGGTGGCGTCTTGGCGAATGAAATCGTTCTCGCCGAACTTCCGTCGGCGGCCGGGCACGTTGTGTCGCCGGTGACCGTGGCGCCGGCAATCGTGCTGGGCAGCGGAGTCAAGGTCGTCGTCGGCGCATTCGGATCGATCGTCGTCTCGCCGGGAAGCGGGGTCGAGGCGAACGGATCGGCCGTGTCGGAGGTAACCGCGGCCGGCGAGTTGTCGCCGCGGGTAACGAGCTTGACGATCCCGAACAGAGCGAGAGCGCCGATTGGGATCAACAACACGTACATGCCACTGCGCTTGCGCTTCTGGGTGCGGGCCTGCCGGGCAAGTTCCTCCAAGCGCTGCTGACGATTGGCTTTCTGACGTTCACGCTTTGGGGTACCCACGAACACGTGAGGCTAGCGGGCAGCCTGGCCAACAACGCTGGCACCCGGTCGCTCAAGTCGCAATGCCGTCATGCCGATCCCCTATGTGAGCAGACGGACGGCAACTGCCACAGCTACGACACCACCGACACCTCCGACCGACCGAACGAGAACGCCGCAATGAACCGAAGGGGACACAGAATTGGACGCGGGCTGACATGCCTGGGCCTGCTGTCGACCGCCGCATACCTCGGATGGCGCATCGCCACCTTGCCAAGCCGACCTCCGCTGTGGATCGTCGCACTGGCGATCGTCGTCGAGATCGCCGGGTTCGTCGGGTCGGGCATCTTGATGTGGGCGCTGTGGCACGGCCAGTCCACCCCCGCCTCGCTTGCCGGCACCGACGGCGAAATTGACCCGACCGGGATCGATGTCGCCGTGCGCGTTGATCAGCAACCGCTTCACGAGGTGCGTGCGACGATGCTGTCGCTGCGAACAATGACCACTGGTCGACAGATCGTCGTCGACTTGCGTGCCCGCCCGGAGGTGGCCACGCTTGCAGCCGAGTTCGGTGCCGGCTACGCAGCCACCGACATCGAGGATCACAACGGACTGAAGACCTGCGGTGCAGCCTCGAGCGCATCAATCTTCTTGTTGCTCGATGCCGGCGACATCCCCAGTCCCACTGCGATCACGAGCTTGCTGCCGTTGATGAACGACGACCGTGTGGCCGTCGCGATTGGGCAGTCGCTGATGGCCGACGATGACTCGGCGGAACACGGGCCGAACGGCATCCACGAACTCCTCTTCGAACGCCAGACCCTCAATCCGGCTCTCGGTGCGCGAGGCGCGGCGATCCTCAGCGAGTCCGGTGCGCTGATTCGTCGCGCGGCAATCGACAGCGTCGAGATCGGCGACGAAGAACCGATCGAGGCTCAGCCCCAGTGGTCGCTGGCGTTGATGAACGATGGCTGGAGAGTGGTCGCCGCAACCGGCGAACCCGTCGTGGTGCGCCAGGTCGTGCAGTCGCAAGACGAGGTGTACGAGCGACGAGTGCAGCAGGCCCGCGCCTGCCGAACGATGATCGTCGGTCCCGACGGGATCCTGCGGTTGAACTCACTGCGCCTCGGCCAGCGCCTGGCGATCGTCGCCTCCGCCGTGCGACCGCTCTCGGGCCTACGTCGCGTTGGGTTCATTGCAGTCGTGGTTGCGTCGCTGCTGACGGGCTCGCTGCCGCTGCGCCCGAACCTCACCGTGTTCGCCGCTGTGTGGGCACCCGGCTGGCTGCTCACCGCCCTCGGCCTCTCTTTGATGAGCGGATGGACGCTTCGTCCTGGAGACCGCACCCGCTCGTCGCTCCGCAACCTCGGTGCCTCGTGGCAGGGACTGCGGCACCCCCTCGCCTTCGATCAACGCAGGGCACCGATCATGACTCCGCATTCGCTGCAGCATGGCGGGGCACTGGTTGCGTCAGTCGTCGTGCTGAGTTCGGTGATGATGATGCGCGGGTTGAGCGAGCAGTGGACACACGCACTCGGCGCGATGCCCTTCGCGTGGCTTGTAGGTCTGGTGGCCGTCTCGCTGTGGTCGCTGGCGATGTCGCTCGACGTGCTGCGCCTATTCGGCAAGCGCAACCAACTACGCCGCGCCACGCGAGTCGTGGCACTGATCCCCGCCGAAGTCAACAACAACCCGGTCGCCGTCTTCGACATCACCGCCCTCGGCGCGGGCTTCGAGACCAACCAGGAGATATCGGCCAAGCAGGAACTGACGCTCGCCGCCACGATCACCACATCACGCGGGTGCGAGAACGTCAGCCTGCCGATCATCGTGCGCAACGTCCGCAGCGTCTCGTCGGCCGTTCCAATTGAAAATGAGCGCTGGAGAGTAGGCGTTGAATTTGGGGACGCGTTGCCGCAGGCCCTCAACCCGCTCATCGAGTTCTGCATGATCGAACCGGCCAGGCAACGACTGGGCACGTCGATCAGCGGGTCGGCAGGCGACAACGTCCCGGTGATCGAGGCAGTCGTCCAGCCGGTGATGGACGGCCGCCGCCTGGCGTTGCGGTTGATCTCGTTGATGGCGGTCGGCGGCGCCATCGCCAGTGCTCAGCCCGGCAAGGGCACCCTCGTGACCTCGGCCCTCTCGGTGGTCTCGGTCCTGATCGCCGCAGGCGTGCTGGCCGGGTCGGCGCGTCCGCGTCGAGCACCGTGGACTGCGGATCAATCGACTTCGTCGCCGTCGCCAGATTTGGCAATCAGGTAGCCAATGGCTCGTTCCGCCTTTGGATATCGATACACGAGCCGCCAGAAGTCTTCGTTGTGCCCGAGGACATCGAGGTGAGCGAGTTCATGAACGATCACGTAGTCGATGACCCAATCGGGAAATGGAGCCAAGCGGTTTGAGATGCGGATCGTGCGCTGGGACGGGGTGCACGATCCCCATTGAGAACGCATGTCGTCTGCCCAACGAATGGTGTCGGGTCGACGCAGGTCATACCGGCGCGCCAACGTCGTTGCCCGCTCGTCGAGATGCAACCGGTCGGCCGACATCTTGCGCTGGAACCGTCCGCTCATCTCGCGAATCCAATGGGCCTCCTCGGCTTTGCTCATCCACGACGGCAGGGCGATGCGCAGCACGCCACCCACTAGCCGGGCCCCCACTGTCTTGCGTCGTCTGGCCGAACGAGTCACCTCGACCACGAATGGATCCAGCACCGGCAACGCCGGAGCAAGCTCGTCGTCGGGGCCGAGGCCTGGGAGGTGCGCAGCATCGCTCACGGTCACGGACGGTATCGCCCGGTACGCTGGCGACAATGGCGACACTGCGAATGTTCGCATCGGCTCGCGAAGCCGCTGGCACCGGTCGAGCGGAGTTCGCCGGCACGACCGTCGGCGATGTATTGGCCGCCGCCATCGCTTCATACGGCGATGGTTTTGCCCGAGTGCTCCCATCGTGCAGAGTATGGGTGAATGGCGAAGCCGCAGACCCGGCCGACCCCGTGGGTGCCGGTGACGAAGTGGCGGTTCTACCGCCCGTTAGTGGAGGATGTTGATGGCTGAGATGGTGGATCCCCGGCAGCTCTCGCTGGTCGAACTGCGTGCGTTGCGCGCCCGGTTGCAAAACGACGACGACGCCGTGTCGTATGTGCGCCGACTGGCCCAGGCACGGCTCGACCTCGTGCAGGCAGAAAAGCGGCGCCGAATCGATGGTGGGGAGGAGAGCTTGTCAGACGAGCTGCCGTCGATCCTGTCGACACATCTCACCGGTGGCGCCCCGCGGCCGCCGCGGCCTGCCGAAGACTTCAGCAGTCATCCGCTCGCCGAACAATTCGACGCGCTGCTGGATCACACCGGCGACAACGACCTTTCTTCTCTGAGCGCCGAAGAACTCATCGGCTACGGCGATGCGCTGCACGAGTTCGAGCAGGCCCGCTCGCACGAACGCCGCGAGCTGTTTACTCGCATCGACGAACTCAGCGCCGAACTTGTTCGTCGCTACCGCGACGGCGAGGCCAACGTCGACGGCCTGCTCGCCGCCGACGACTGAACATCGCTCACGTGCCTTCGATGCGTGACGACCTCGACAAGCGGCTGGCCGATGTCGGCGATTTGATCAAGTCGCAACGCGAGGTCGCCCGCATGAGTGTGCGCCGCCTGGCCGAGTTGGCCGGCGTCAGCAATCCGTACCTCTCTCAGATCGAGCGCGGTCTGCGCAAACCATCTGCCGACATCCTGCAGCAGATCGCC
>JAENVT010000170.1 GCA_016650435.1 Ilumatobacteraceae bacterium | reverse complement strand
GCATGTCTATCACCCACCACCGGGCGACACGAGCCGCTCCGCGAGCCAGTGGAGTGCCTCGAGGCACCCAGGTGGGCGTGAAACACTCCACTGGGCTAGTGGGGCGGGCGGGGATCGAACCCGCGACCTAGGGGTTATGAGCCCCCTGCTCTAACCACTGAGCTACCACCCCGTAATTGGCACCCCTTGCCGAAAAGGCCAACGACCCGCACGAGGCGGGCCGTGGGCTTTTGGCTCCGAGAGCAGGGCTCGAACCTGCGACCCGCTGATTAACAGTCAGCTGCTCTGCCAACTGAGCTATCTCGGAAGGCGTTCACGAGGATAGCAAAGCCTCTAGGTCACTCCTCCTCCAAAAACTCCTTCAAACGCTGGCTGCGCATCGGGTGACGAAGCTTTGCCAGGGTCTTGGCCTCGATCTGGCGGATGCGTTCGCGGGTGACGCCGAACTCTTTGCCGACATCTTCCAGGGTGCGGGCTTGGCCATCGTCGAGGCCAAAGCGCATGCGCACGATCTCCTGCTCGCGGTCGGTCAGCTCGCCAAGAGCCTCCTCGACCGCCTGCGCCAGCATGCGTTTGGTGGCCATGTCGGCCGGGGCATCGACGGTGAGATCTTCGATGAAGTCGGTGAGGTTGGAGTCGTCTTCCTCGCCCACCGGCGAGTCGAGCGAGAGTGGATCGAGGGAGATGCGCAAGATCTCGCGGATCCTGTCGGGATGCAATCCACAACGGTCGGCCAGCTCGTCGAGGGTCGGCTCACGCTCCAGCTCCTGGTGCATCTGGCGCTGCATGCGCAACACACGGTTCATGCTCTCGACCATGTGCACCGGAATGCGGATGGTACGGGCCTGATCGGCGATCGAACGGGTGATGGCTTGGCGGATCCACCACGTGGCGTATGTCGAGAACTTGAAGCCCTTGGTGTGATCGAACTTGTCGACCGCGCGCATGAGCCCGAGGTTGCCCTCTTGGATGAGGTCGAGGAACAGCATCCCGCGGCCGCTGTAACGCTTGGCGATGCTGACCACCAGCCGCAGGTTGGCCTGGATCAGTTCGCTCTTGGCCCGCTGACCGGTCTGGACGACGCGCATGCACCGACGATGCTCAATCGGATCGATCGGACCATCGAGTTTGAGTGCCGCCTGATTGCCCTCCTCGATCGCCTGTGCCAAGCGCCGCTCGTCGTCGGGTGTCAACAGGTCGACGCGGCCGATTTCGCGCAGGTACATGCGCACTGTGTCGGCCGTACTGCCGGTGTCGACTCCGCTGGCGTTCATCCGCTCGCTGCGCCGCCGGCGGCGACGGGCCATCAAACCGTCGGCATCTTCGGCGGGCGGCACCTCGATCACCGACACACCCTCCGGCGGTGTTTCGTCGACTACATCGTCGACCGTTTCGTCGATGCGAATGTTGCGGGCGGTGACTGCCTTCTGCACCTCTTCGAGGACGTCACCGGTGAGTTCGACAGTTCGCAAGACATGGGTGATCTCTTCGGCGTCGAGGACGCCAGAAATCGCTCCGCGCGCGAGCAGACTGTTCCACTCGCCGGGGTCGACACCGGGAAAAGGTGCCGACTCCGCTGGTGCGTCAGACTGCCCGTAGCTCAATCACGCTCCTCGTTGCGCCGTTGCAGCCACCCTAGCAACAGCTCGGCTGCATCGTTCCCCGCGGCGGGCTCGTCAAATTGCTCCAAGGCGACACGAGCGTCCCTGTTGGCCAGGATTTCTACCGGGTCGGTTTCGTTGACGCGTCGCGCCAACTCGCGCCGCACTGCCGCGGCAATGAGGTTGCGTCCCTCCGCCGCCGGATCGGCGTCGATATCGGCCACGGCCGCACGCTCGATCATCTCGCGTGCCTCCGGATCAGCGAGTCCAAGCGATCGCTCGACTGAACCGTCGCCCTCGGCAACAGCCAGGAAGGCACGTCGGGCGACATCGTCGACGAACAGAACCTCGTCGAGCCAGCCGGCCATGTCGTGCCAGCGCTGCAACAGCAGGGCGATCGCCACGAACTCGGCGTTCTCCGAGCTGCCAACCCGACGAGTGTTGCCGACTCGCACGATCGGCCGTGCCGAACGCCGTGAGGCAATGGCCACCAGATCGTTGATCGGCAGCCCCGTATGACTGGCCACCTGTCCCGCATAGAGCTTGCGCACGTTCGTGTCGGGGTGCTCGTTGACGACGGCCATCGCCTGCTCTGCCAGCCTGGCGCGATCCTCCGGCGAGTGCAGCGGGCGACCGCTCATCACCCGCTGCAGGCGAAACCCGAGGAAAGGCAGTGCTGTGTCGACGGCCGCGGCGAGCGCGGTGGGATTCGACAGGCTGAGCTCGCCAGGATCCTGACCCTTCGGGAACGCGGCGACGCTGACCTGCACCTGGTACTTCTGCTCCCACTCGTAGAACTTCTCGGCAGCGCCCTGACCGGCTGCGTCGGCGTCGAACGCCAACACCACACGGCTCGCAAATCGCTTGAGCATGCGCACGTGTTCTTCGGTCAGCGCCGTGCCGCACGTCGCCACTGCCCGCTTCACACCTGCCCGGTGAAAGCCGATGACGTCGGTGTATCCCTCGCACACGATCACCTGATCGGCGGCAACGATCTCGCCCTTTGCCGCATGCAGTCCGTAGAGCGTTTTCGACTTGGCGTAGATGTATGTCTCGGCCGAGTTCTTGTACTTGGCGGGGTCGGTCGACCCAGGGAGGATGCGTCCGCCGAAGGCGACCGGATCGCCGTTCTCCGCCACGATCGGGAACATCACCCGTCCGCGAAACGAATCCTGCAGGCGTCCCGACTTGTTCGTGAACGCCAGCCCCGTATCGCGCAGAGCATCGGCGGGCAGGCCCACATCGCGGCTCAGCGCATCCCAGTCGTCGGGTGCCCAGCCCAGCTTGAATTGCCGGGCGATGTCGCCCGCCAGGCCGCGACTTCGGAGGTAGTCGCGCGCTGCGCGTCCGTCGTTGCCGTTCAGCAGGCGCTCGTGATACCACTCGACGGCTTTGCCCATCGCCTCGATCAGCTGCTTGCGGCGCTGCCGGTCCTTGCTCTCGCCGCCCGAGGTGTAGCGCAGTTGAATACCGACCTTGGCGGACAGCTGCTCGACGGCGGTGACGAAGTCGACGTGCTCGATCTCCTGCACGAACGTGAAGACGTCGCCCGCTGCACCGCACCCGAAGCACTTGTAGCGGCCGGTCTCTTCGCGGACGTTGAACGACGGGCTGCGCTCGGCATGGAACGGACACAGCCCCACCCAGTTGCGCCCGACCCGGCGCAGGGCGATGTGTTGCTGAACGACATCGGATATCGAAACGGTGGATCGAAGTTGTTCGAGATCTTCTTCGACAATCGCCACGGCCGTGAGGTTACCCGCGGGGTGTCACAGCTCGTGGGGGGGCAACGGCTCCTCATCGACGGCGATCCTGTCGAGCCGATCGACACGGCGGGTCCGCTGCAACGAGAACGACACTGATGCCACCAGTACCAGGACAATCACCAGCAGCGACACTGGGGTGGCGATGTGGTACCAGCGACTGACGATCATCTTGACGCCGACGAAGGCGAGGATGATTGCCAGTCCCTGTTGCAGGTAACTGAACCGTGCATGCATGTCGGCGAGCATGAAGTAGAGCGACCGAAGGCCCATGATCGCGAATGCGTTTGACGTGAAAACGATGAACTGTTCCTTGCTGACGGCGAGGACAGCAGGGACCGAGTCGACTGCGAACAAGACGTCGGTGGCCTCGACCAACAACAACACCGCGAACAACGGGGTCGCGTGGAGCTTGCCGTCCGCGCGAACCAACATCCTCTGGCCGTGCAACTCGGGTGTCGTCGGCACGAACCGGCGAACAACCTTCAGGAATCTGCTCTGCGAAGGGTCCACCGCATCATCGTTGGAGAACAGCAACCTGCCCGCTGTGTACAGCAGAAATCCGCCGAAGATGAACAGCATCCACTCGAACCGAGTGATGAGGGCAACACCGGCGAAGATGAACCCGGCCCGCAACACGAGCGCCCCGAATACACCCCAGAACAGCACACGACGTTGGTACTGCGCCGGCACCTTGAAGTAGGCGAGAATCAACGCCCACACGAACACATTGTCGATCGACAAGCTGTATTCGATGAGGTACCCGGAGAACCACTCGCCGCCCGCAGCGCCGCCAAACGAGGCGATCACGACGATGCCGAATGTGACGCCGATCGCGACCCACGCGATGGTTTCCATCGCAGCTCGGCGCAGCGTCGGCGCGTGTGCGTGACGATTGAGGATCAAGATGTCGAACAGCAAGAGCGTGACGATCACGCCGATCGTGGCCGGCCATGCCCAGCTGGCAACGGTGATGTCGACGAACTGGTTGCCGCTCGTACCGCTGGCGATCACGCCGAGCGACATCTAGTCACGACCGAGAAGGCCGCCCAACGCCCCACCGAAGGAAGTTCCACTGGAATTACCAGTGCCCACGAAACTTTGAATCCACCCCATCAGTTCGGTTGGGTTGCGCGTTTGTGTCCATACCCGGCCGGGTCCGGTGAAGTCGAAGACGTACCCCTCGCCACTCTTCATGCTCTGCACCAGTCCGCCGCCACTGGCCTTGCGGATGGTCATCTGCACCGCGTCTTCGTAGGCAACCATGTGGCCAGTATCGATCGTGATCGCCTGACCGGCTTCGAGGTTCCAGACCTCCAACGCGCCATAGCACGCGAATACGACGGTGCCCTGGCCTTCGGTGCGAATGATGAAACCACCCTCGCCACCGAACAGGTTCTTGAACCCGCCCCATTGCGTGTCGATGGTGACGTTGACCTCGTTACCGAGCCACGAGCCCTTCTGCACGAAGAGCGCATGACCTGGCGAGACCTCGTGCGAGGTGATGTCGCCCGGAAGCCGAGCAGCGATGTCGACGAAACCGCCCGACGCCGGAGCGGTGTAGGTGCTGACGAAGAAGCTCTCGCCACCGAGTGCGGCGCGCTTCAGCGACTTCATGATCCCACCCTCGGCCTTCGACTGCAGAACCACACCCGTCGACATAGCCATCATCGCGCCACTCTCGACCCGCACCGGTTCGTTTGGAGCCAACGTGAGCCGAGCGACGCCATATGCCGGGCCTTGACGAGTCTGTACCTGCATGACGAAACCTCCGGGCTATTTCGTTTCCGACTTGCCGCCGCCCGACGTGGTGATGATGGCCTGCGCCGCCGCCAACCGGGCGATCGGCACGCGGAACGGGCTGCAGCTGACGTAATCGAGACCGGCATCGTAGAACAGCTGGATGCTTTCCGGGTCGCCACCGTGCTCGCCACAGACTCCAAGCTTCAAGTCCTTCTTCACGCTGCGACCGCGCTCGGCGGCGATGCGAACGAGTTCGCCGACGCCGTTCTGGTCGATGGTCTCGAACGGGTTGCGCTTCAGCAGACCCTGCTCGAGGTAGGCGGGCATCATGCGGCTCTCGACGTCGTCGCGACTGAATCCGAACGTCATCTGTGTCAGGTCGTTCGTGCCGAAGCTGAAGAAGTCGGCCTCTTCGGCGATCTCATCGGCGCAGAGTGCGGCACGCGGCGTTTCGATCATCGTGCCGATGGTGATGTCGGGCTTGTTCTTCATGCCCTTCAGCGCGTCGTCGATCTCGACCTGCACCCAGCTGCGGGCCAACGCAAGTTCTTCGCGGGTCACGGTCAACGGGATCATCACTTCGACGATCGGGTTCTTACCCTTCTTGCGCAGCACTGCGGCAGCGGCGAGTAGCGCCTTGACCTGCATTGCGTACAGGCCAGGCTTGACGACACCCAGTCGCACACCGCGTGTGCCGATCATCGGGTTGTGCTCGGCCCAATCCTCTGCGGCCTTCAACTCCTTGCTCTCACGCGTCGACAGCCCCGCAGTCACCTGCTTGATCTTCAACTCTTCGATCGACGGCAGGAACTCGTGCAGTGGCGGATCGAGCAGTCGGATCGTGACGGGCAGGCCGTCCATCGCCAAGAGGATCTCCTCGAAGTCGATCTGTTGCACGCGACCGAGCTCAGCCATCGATGCAGCCTCTTCGGCGACGGTGTCGGCGAGGATCATTTCGCGCACCACCGGCAGGCGATCGGGTGCCAGGAACATGTGCTCGGTACGGCACAAACCGATGCCCTCTGCGCCGAGTTGCCGCGCGTTGGTCGCGTCTTCGCCCGTGTCCGCATTGGCACGAACTGCCAGCTTGCCCCGGCGAACCTGGTCGGCCCATTCGAGGATGATGGTGAACTCCTTCGGCGGCTCGGCAGCTTCGAGTTTCATCTCACCCAGCACGACCTCGCCGGTGGTGCCATCGAGCGAAATGATGTCGCCTTCCTTCACGACGATGTCGCCGACGGTGAACTGCTTGCCCTCGATCTTCACCATGTCGGCGCCGACGATGGCCGGTGTGCCCCACCCGCGGGCAACGACCGCGGCATGGCTGACGAGGCCCCCACGGGCCGTGAGGATGCCCTGACTCACCATCATGCCGTGCACGTCTTCTGGGCTGGTCTCGCTGCGGACGAGGATGACTTGCTCGCCACGCTCGTCGGCATCGGCAGCATCGTCGGCGGTGAAGTACACCCTTCCGACGGCGGCGCCGGGCGAGGCGGCCAACCCCTTGGCAAGGACCTTGCCCTTGCCGGAGAACTGCGGGTGCAACACCTGATCGAGGTGGTCGGCGGCGACCCGCATGATCGCTTCGCGCTTGCTGATCTTCCAGCGGTTCTTGCCCTTGCCGCTGCCTTTCGTCATGTCGACAGCCATCTTCAACGCTGCCGCGCCCGTGCGCTTGCCGACGCGCGTTTGCAGCATCCACAACTTGCCCTGCTCGATGGTGAACTCGGTGTCGCACATATCGGTGTAGTGACGCTCGAGCCGATCAAAGATGTCGATGAGCTCGGCGTGAATCTTCGGGAAGTGACCCCTCAGATCTTCAAGGGTCTCGGTGTTGCGGATGCCGGCAACAACGTCTTCTCCTTG
>JAENVT010000169.1 GCA_016650435.1 Ilumatobacteraceae bacterium | reverse complement strand
TCTGAAGACCGTGCGCGATGCCGTTGACTATGTCTACGACCGCGTCCGGGAAGCGTGAGCGCGACCAACGTCACTGACGGCCTGGAGACTCTGAGCCGACAGCTCGGTTACGACTTTGCAGACCTGACCCTGTTGCGGCGGGCTTTGGCCCATCGTTCGTGGTGTGCCGAGGTGGGAGGCCAACCTTCCAACGAGCGCCTGGAGTTTCTGGGCGATGCGGTGCTCGGATGGGTCGTTGCCGAGATCGCCTATCGACGCCACGCTGACCTGCCAGAAGGCAAGCTCACCGACCTTCGCAAGAGTGTGGTCAACGCAACTGCCTTGGCGGAGGTTGCCGAGACCATCGGCCTCGGTGAATGGCTGCTGCTCGGCAAGGGTGAAGACAGTGCCGGTGGCCGCCAGAAACCCTCGATCCTGTCCGACGCGCTCGAAGCCGTGCTCGGTGCGGTGTACCTCGACGGCGGTGTCGACGCGGCCAAGGCCATGGTATCGCGGCTGTTCAGCGAGCGACTCGAGACCGCTGCCGGGCAGCTCGATCGATTGGATCACAAGACCGTTCTGCAGGAGTTGACCGCTCGGCTGTACGACACCGCGCCCGTGTACATCCTGACCGAGTCGGGGCCCGATCACTCCAAGACGTTCAAGGCGATCGTGTTGGTCGATGGAACCGCGCTTGGTAACGGCGAAGGCAAGTCGAAGAAGCTCGCCGAACAGCAGGCCGCGTCCGAGGCATACGACGTGCTCTCCTCTCGGATCTAGACGTGCCCGAGTTACCCGAGGTCGAGACGGTTCGGCGCGGGATGGAGTCGTTCGTGGTCGGTCGGCGTATCGAGCGTGTCGAAGTCGGCCGCGAACGAACGGTACGGCGAACGTCGCGCGAGTCGTTGATCGACGGCCTGACCGGGGCGACGATCACATCGATCGGTCGCCGAGGCAAGTACATCTTGTGCTCGCTCGATACCGGTGATGCGCTGATGATCCACCTCCGCATGAGTGGACGAGTCCTGGTCAGCGAGGTCGGATCGCAACGCCCAGATCACACTCACGTTGTTCTGCACCTCGCGGGCGCGCCGGAGCGGGAGTTGTGGTTCGTCGACCCGAGAACGTTCGGCGAGATGGTGGTCTTCGATCCCGATCGTGTCGAGACCGAGTTGCCCGAGCTCGCCAAGCTCGGCATCGATCCCATCACCGACGGTCTGTCGGTTGCCCAGCTCACCGGCATACTCCGCAGCCGGGCACGACAACTTAAGCCGCTGCTGCTCGACCAGCATGTGATTGCCGGGATCGGGAACATCTACTGCGACGAGATCCTGCACCGAGCCAAGCTGCGACCGGATCGGTTGGCCAACACCATCAAACCCGCAGAGATTCGTCGCCTTCACGAGGCGATTCACTCGATCCTCAACTCCGCGATCGAAGCCGGCGGCAGCACCTTGTCGGATACTCAATACGTCGACGTCATGGGTGACGGCGGCAGCTTTCAACTCGACCACCGCGTCTACGACCGCGCTGGCCAGCGCTGCCTCACCTGCGGCAAAGCCACGATCGTTCGCACCGTCTCCGGTGGCCGCTCCACTTGCTACTGCCCCCGCTGCCAGCGCTAATACCCAATACCCTTTCCGCGGCCGAGCAAGGTACGAAATCTCCGGAGGGGCCGGATATTTCGTGACTGGCCTCGCCAGATCGGGTCGAAACCGGAAGTCTGGCTGGGTTTTGTGAGGGGTCTTAGGGTGGATGGTCGGGCGCGGCTATGGTCGCGAGCGCCGTGTTCTTGAAGTCGCTGACCCTCAAAGGATTCAAGTCCTTCGCCGACGCAACCACCCTCCAGCTGGAGCCTGGGGTCACGGTGGTGGTCGGGCCCAACGGCTCCGGCAAGTCGAACGTGGTCGATGCAATTGCCTGGGTGCTGGGCGCGCAGGCACCCAGTGCGGTGCGCAGCCAGAAGATGGACGACGTCATCTTCGCCGGCACCGCGAAGCGGCCTGCGCTGGGTCGCGCCGAGGTCTCGCTGACGATCGACAACTCGGCCGGACTCCTGCCCATCGAGTTCACCGAGGTCACCGTGTCGCGAATCCTGTTCCGCACCGGTGAAAGCGAGTACTCGATCAACGGAGTCACGTGCCGGCTGCTCGACGTGCAGGAACTGCTCAGCGATGCCGGTGTCGGCAGGCAACAGCACGTCATCGTGAGCCAAGGCCAGATCGATTCGGTGCTGAATGCCCGGCCGGAGGAGCGGCGGTCGATCATCGAAGAAGCTGCCGGAGTCTTGAAGTTTCGGCGCCGCAAGGAGCGAGCCGAGCGCCGCCTCGACGCGACGGAAGCCAGCCTTTTGCGTGTACAAGATCTGCTACGCGAGGTTCGCCGTCAGTTGCGACCGCTTGAACGTCAGGCGGAGGCCGCCCGCAGGCATGGCGACCTCGTCGCCGAACTCAGCGCGCTACAGATCTTCCTGCGCGGACGGGAGATCGCATCCCAACGGACGCGCCTCGCATCGCTCGCCGGCGAGAAGATCACCTTGCATGCAACCGAGCAAGAACTGCGCGCTCAACTGGCCGCTCTCGATGTGACCGTGATGGCCGCCGAGGCGGAGCTGACGGCGCGCGGCGATCTCGACCTTTCCGACGAGATGGTTCGCGTCGAGCAGTTGCGCGAGCGCGCTCGAGGAATCGCCGCAGTGCTCGTCGAACGTCGCCGTTCCATGGAGCGCGATCGTGGTCAGTTGATGGACTCCGGCGTTGTCGCCAGCCTCGAGGCCGACGCCAACAATCTGCGAGTAGAGCTCGAGCGGGTTGCCGACGACCTGCACCAGCTCGGCCCGGAAGTCGAGCAGCTGGCGGCTGAGGAGCAGGATTTTGGCTCCGAGCGCGAGCATGCGTTGCTCACGATCGACAACGTGGCCACAAGCAGCTCAGCGGCCAGCGCTGCTGCCGAGGTGCGCGGTGAACTGCGCTCGTTGCGCGGCAGCGCCGAACGGGCCGAAGGTGAGCTGCAACGACTACGAACACGACTCGATGTGCTCGGCGAGCGAATCGTTCGGCTCGATGGAGATTCCGAACGGCTACGTCAGGAATGCGAGCAGGCGCAGCGTGTCGAGGCCGGACTGGTCGCCGACCTCGAGGCTGCCGAAGCGCGCAGAATCACAGGTGAGGCCGCGTACGAATCCGCGGCGCTCTCTCGCCAGGCGGCATCTGATGACACGTCGCGTTGGGGCGCCCGGGCCGAGGCGCTGAACCTTGCGTTGGAGAGCGCCAGGGCTCGTGCGGGCGCCGAGCACCTTGCTGGCGTCGAGGATGTGCTCGGTACGTTGCTCGACCTGATCGACATCGACGCCGGTTGGGAGGCTGCCGTAGAAGCGGCGCTCGGCGACGCGCTGGAAGCAGTTGTCGTGGCCTCGCCGCAGGCTGGCCGTCGGGCGCTTGATTCGCTGCACGCCTCGAACGTGCATGGCGCAGTGATTGCGCTCGGTGCCACG
>JAENVT010000168.1 GCA_016650435.1 Ilumatobacteraceae bacterium | reverse complement strand
GTCGCCCTCGTTGAGCGACTTGTAGCCACTGCCTTCGATGTTGGAGAAGTGGACGAACACGTCGCTGCCGCCTTCTCGAGAGATGAAGCCGAAACCTTTTTCGGCGTTGAAAAACTTTACGGTGCCTGTGGCCATTGCCTATTCCTTCACAAGATGGGCCGTCGTCGACGGCTGACGGATGACGTTATCCGCTCTGAGGGCGCTTCCTGCGACTGGTGGTGTCATGCCCTGTCAGGCACGTTGTCTCCGTTGGGGCTCAGGAGGTGATGAAACGGCGCTGGTCCAGTAGGAGTGGCATCCAGCAATCGCTCAATTGCGGTGCACTTCACGCCGATAGATATATAGATGTGACCTCGCCGGAGGCTGCACCCTGTGATGCCATCTTGGAGAAGCTCATGAGCAGAATCACCTATGACGAGACCATGAGCAGCAGCGATGCGTTGATCTGGCACATCGAGAAAGATCCGCTGCTGCGTTCGACGGTGATGAGTGTCTGGTTCCTGGAGCGACCGCCGTCGCCCGAGCGGATGCGGGCCACCGCCGAGCGGATGGTGACGCAACTCCCCCGCCTGCGCCAGCGTGTCGTCGATGGTCGTCGACCGCGTTGGGTCGAGTCCGATCGATTCGAAATTTCCGATCACTACTTCTACGGCGATCTGGGCGGCGACGCCGAGAACCAGGACGTCCTCAACCAAGCGCAGAACTGGGTTCGTGAGCCGTTCGACCGATCGCGACCGCTGTGGCAGTTGGGCGTCTTCACCGGACTCGCCGATGGTCGCGGAGCGCTGGTGTTGAAGCTGCACCACGCCATCGCCGACGGTGTCGGACTGATGTTGATGCTGGCAGCGCTGGCCGATCTCGAGCCCAACCCGCGGCACCGACCTGCGCTGGCCGACGTCGTCTCCGTGCCGGCTCCCGTCGCGAGCACCCGCCGTCGCATCGGCCCTGTCGTTCTCCATCCATTCAAGTCGTTGAAGTCAGCCGCCAGAAGCCTCGTCTCGATCGCCCGTCTGGTGATGCCGACACGCAAACCACTCAGTCCACTGATGACCGGCCGATCAGCCCAGCTGTGCCTCGACACCATGGCGCTGCCGTTCGAAACCTTGAGGAACGCCGGCAAGCAGGCCGGCGCAAGCTTGAACGATGCCTTCATCAGCCTTGTTCTCGACACGCTCGACCGTTACCACACTCGACATGGTTCTGACTGCGATCGGATTCGCATTCACATGCCGATCAACATCCGCGACGCTGCCAACGCGGACCGCGCCGGCAATCAATTCGTTCCGGCTCGCATCGTCATGAACGTTGGGGACAACGACACCGAGGGCCGGCTCCGCCGCGTCAGCAAGCATCTCGCTGCTGTGCGCCAGGAGCCGGCACTCCGGTGGGTCAATTCCGTTTCAGCCGCGATTCAGCGCCTCGGTGTGCCGATCTCGCGACGCATCATCGGCGGGATGATGAAAGGTGTCGATGTGCTGGCCTCGAATGTTGCCGGCCCGCCATGCCCGCTCTATCTCGCCGGCGAGCATGTCGAAGAGTTCTACGCCTTCGGACCGCCGGCCGGCGCGGCGTTGAATGTCACGTTGTTCAGCTACGACAACACCGTGTATCTCGGCGTCAGCAGCGTTGTCGGCGCCGTCGATTCACGCCGGGAGTTCATGGCCTGTCTCGACGAAGCGATTACCGACATGGCAGAGCTGGCATCGAGCTGGAAGACGGCTGCGAACGCGTCCAGCCAATCGCCTGTGGTGCTCAGCCTCGCCAGCTGAGTCCGATGTCAGAAATCCCGCTGTAGATCCCGGATGCTGGCGCGTATTGTCGCCTTGTGCCCTCGCTCTCCACACTCCCCGTCTTCATCGCGGCGTCGATCGTTCTGCTCGTGATCCCGGGGCCGGCGGTGCTCTTCATCGTCGCCCGCAGCGGGTCGCAGGGACGGCGGGCAGGGCTGGTGTCGGTGCTCGGCGTGCACACCGCGTCGATCGTGCATGTGCTTGCTGCAGTTGCCGGGCTATCGGCGGTTGTTGTTGCGTCGTCGATCGCGTTCACAGCCGTCAAAGTTGTCGGCGGTTTCTACCTCATCGTTCTCGGCGTGAAGTCGCTCCGTTCGGCGCGCCGCTCCGCCGACGTCGCCGCGCCAACGGTGCGGCCCGAGAAGCGGCTGTTTGCCGAAGCTTTCCTCGTGAGCTTGCTCAACCCAAAGGTCGCCCTGTTCTTCCTGGCCTTCTTGCCACAGTTCGTCCAACGCGGCCACGGACCAATCTGGACACAGACCCTCGTGCTGGGAGCGATATACATCCTTCTCGGCCTCTGCTCCGACAGCATCTACGCGATGATCGGCGCCCGCCTCGGCACGCGGCTCGGCGGCCGGGCCGCCAAGTTGCGTGCGACCCGCTACGCCGAAGGCGGCATTCTCGTAGGGCTCGGAGTGCTCACGTTGGCGCTGCCGCACCGCAAAGCCGGCAAGTAAGCAACGCGCAGTTCTGTCAGGGGTGCGAGGGACTGGGAATCAACGCCGGGATCTCGAACCCGACCTCGTCGACGTAGCACCACAGCCAATCCTCGCCCGGCTCGAAGCTTTGGACGATGGGATGAGCCGACGTGTGGAAGTGGGCAGTGGCGTGCTTCATCGGCGAATTGTCACAGCAACCGATGTGCCCGCATGCCATGCATCGACGTAAGTGCAACCACCGGCTTCCGATCCGCAGACAGTCCTCGCATCCATTCGACGATGGCGGCGCGTCGGACACGATGGTGTCGGTGTGCGAACAAACCGCGTTCGTCATCGCCACAGCGTACCGAGCGAGACCGTGGTGGGAAATTCGTTCCAGCAGTTCACCGGGCAGCAGTACGGTCTTCGCCATGGAAATGGATCTACCGGCGCCGTATATCGCCCGGCCGTACCGCGGCCCGGAGGATCACCCGGCAATGGCTTCGATCCTTGGCGACTATCACCGGTATGCCGGCTCCACCGAGCTGCCCACTGCGGAGCAGTTCGACGTCACCTACGCCAACCTGACCAACTGCGATACGGCGACCGACATCATGTTGATCGAATCCGGCGGCGAGCCGGTGGGCTACGTCAGGACCAGCTGGGAACAGCGCGACGACGATTCCCGCGACTACGTGGTGTTCTCGCCAACGCGACCGGCTCACATTCATCGATCACTGTTCGTGGCGCTGGTCGCCGCCCAAGAATCTCACCTGCGCCCAATGGCGGCCGTCGTGGCGAACGCCCGCTTTCGGGCATACGCGCCACATCCCGGACCCGGCATCGAGCCGACCAATGAGTCAGCGTGGCTGACGTCTCTCGGATACGAAGCAGTGCGGTTCGAAGCGTCGCTGGTGCGATCTGATCTCGAGAACATTCCCGATCTGCCGCTGCCCGATGGGGTCGAAATCCGCGCCGTGACACCAGAGATGCTCCGTCCGATCTTCGAGGCACATTGGGAGAATTTTCGGGGCAACTGGGACTTCACGGAGTTCGTCGAGGAAGACTTCCAACGATTCGTCGACGATCCATTGCGCGACGAGACGATGTGGAAGATCGCCTGGGCGGGCGACACAGTGGTCGGTCAGGTCAAGAGCTTCATCAACCCGAAAGAGAATGCCGAGATGGGCTACCTGCGCGGGTACGCGGAGTACATCTCGACACATGCGGAATGGCGCAACAAGGGCATCGCCGGAGCGCTGCTTGCCGCCAGCCTGAGAGAGATCAAGGCGCGGGGAATGACAGAGGCTGCGTTGGGTGTCGACACCTCGAACCCAGGCGGCGCGTTCCAGCTGTACACGAAGTTGGGGTTCGAACTGCGCGCCTACGAGGCGGCATACGCCAAGCCGCTGACCTGAAGTACCGGCGGGTATGGTCGGCGACCATGGCCTCCGATGACGCTGCTGTTCATCCGTTCCGAATCGACGTCGCAGATGATGTGCTC
Organism: Ilumatobacteraceae bacterium; assembly: GCA_016650435.1. The sequence goes on along the minus strand of JAENVT010000168.1, from coordinate 15,969 downwards.
GACGATCTCCGCCAGCGACTCGCACAGACTCGCTGGCCCGAGGCAGAACTGGTCGGCGACTGGAGCCAGGGTGCTCCCCTGGCATGGATTCAGGACATGTGCACCTACTGGGCGGACGGCTACGAGTGGCGAGCTCGCGAATCGCAATTGAATCGCTTCGATCAATTCACGTCGACGATCGACGGACTCGGCATCCACTTCATCCATCAACGCTCACCGCATCCCGACGCGAAGCCGTTGGTCATCACCCACGGCTGGCCGGGTTCGATCGTCGAGTTCCACAAGGTCATCGAACCACTCGCCGACCCGACGCAACACGGTGGCGAGGCTTCTGACGCGTTCCACGTGATCTGCCCGACACTTCCTGGATTCGGATTCTCCGGCAAACCCACCGAGACCGGATGGGGTGTCGAGCGCATCGCCGATGCGTGGGCCGTGCTGATGGCCCGCCTCGGCTACGACCGGTACTTTGCACAAGGAGGCGACTGGGGATCGGCGGTCACACGATCGATCGGCGCCCAAGACGCCGAGCACTGCGAAGCCATCCACATCACCTTGGCCATGGGCACCCGGCCACGCCTCGACGCCGACCCGAAGCCCGACGAGCTGCGGGCGATGAAGGGCGGGGAGCACTACCAGACCTGGGATTCCGGCTACTCGAAGCAACAAGCGACCCGACCACAGACGCTTGGCTACGGCCTTGCCGATTCGCCTGCCGGGCAAGCCGCGTGGATCCTGGAGAAGTTCTGGGCGTGGACCGATTGCGATGGCCATCCCGAGAATGTCTTGAATCGTGACGAACTGCTCGACAACGTGATGCTCTACTGGGCGACCAACAGCGCGACGAGCTCCGCCCGCATTTATTGGGAGAGCTTCGGCAAGGCTCGCGGTGGGCAAGTTTCGGTGCCGGTCGGCGTGGCGGTGTATCCGAAGGAGATCGTCACTCCGGTGCGATCGTGGATGGAGGCCGACTATCCGAACATCGTGCATTGGTCCGAGCAGCCCAAGGGTGGTCACTTCGCTGCATTCGAGCAGCCCGAACTGTTCGTCGACGACATTCGCACGTGCTTCCGGCAATTCCGCTGACTAGGCGATCCACTTCTGCCATTCGTCGTCAAGCTCTTCTGTCGTCACCGAGCCGGCTTGCATTTCACCGCGGAGCAACCGCGCCGCATAGTGCTGCAAGAACTCGTTGGTCGGTGTCTCGACACCGTGCAAGCGGCCGAGCATCAGGATCTCGCCGTTGAAGTAGTCGGTTTCCAACGTCGTCGCGCCCTTGACCAGGCTCTGCCACGTTGACCCGCCGACGAACGTGTCGCCTTCGGGGAAGTCGAACTGCATCGCCGCAGCACGCTTCTTGTAGTGCTCGGCCCGTTCAGCGGAGTGCTCCCAGCGGATACCGGCCGCCTCGTAGGCGAGCTTGCCTTCTTCGATGGCGGCGCCGACCACACGCGCCCTTCGGCCGGCGATGCCACAAGCCGCGTCGGCGATGTTGCCGAGGTTAACCAACAGCTTGCCGTACTTCTTCGTCATCACGTCGTCGTCGGCTTCCGACAGCAGGACCGTCGAACTTTCGATCAAGGCGGCAAGGCGAGTAGCGGTCTCGTCGACGCCGAACGGGTAACGACCAACGTCGAGAATCGCGTTAGCCGGCGCACACAGCGCTGTGACTTCACCTGGTTTTTCGAACTGTGCCGGGAGCTGGACCACCATGCCGTACACGCGTGCGAAGCGGCGCAGCGCGAGTCGCTCGTGTTCCACTCCGTTGGTGCCGCACACCACAGCGACGCCCGGGTTCCAATCGAATAGCTCGGCGTGGATCTGCGGGGTGTCTTGTGTCTTGGCGGTGACGATCGCAACGTCGTCGCCGGTTGGCGCGAGCTGTTCGATCGACGTCACTGCGTCGATCTCGACAACCTCGCTTCCCTTTGCCGTGCGCAGTGTCAGACCGCGCTCATTGATGGCAGCAACATGGGCAGGTCGCGACACGAGGGCGACCTCCGCGCCACTTTGTCGCAGGCGCCCACCGATCACGCTGCCGACCGCACCTGCCCCGAAGATGATCACTCGCACGGCCGGCATCGTAACGAAGTGGAGTGTTTCACGCCCTCCCGGGGTGGCGTGAAACACTCCACTGGCAGGGGTTAGTGGTGGTCGACCGCCCTCAGGGCGTTGACGATTCCGGCGCCGTAGATCGAGTTACGCCCACGCTCTTGCACGCATGGGGCGTCATAGCTGGCGTCGCGACCCTCTGCCGCGTAGGTGATGACGTCCGCCGGACACGATACGTCGGTCGCGCTGCGCAGCAGGATTCGCTCGACCTTCGACGGATCCATTGTTCGACCGCGCCCATGACGCTGATCCTTGCCGAACTCACTGACGATCAACGCGGCTACGCCTACGGCGTGCGGTGCCGCCATCGAGGTTCCTTGCAGGTACTGCCAGTAGTTGCACGTGTCGACCGTCGCGCCGCTGCATTGAGCGATCACGAAGGGATCCAAGGACTGTCCGGTGACGAGATCTACCAAGCCACTGGCGAGCGCCAAATCCTTGGGGTACGGCCCGAGGATCAGGTTCTCCGGAACGCGATTTTGCGCAGGGATGTCGATGAAGTCACGGAAGAAACCGCCCGGCGCCGAGACGTCGTTCTGCTCCAGGCCGTAGTTGGAATAGTCCGCCTTCTTCGTGCTCGGCCCGACCGCCGACACACCGATGACCCCATTGCCCTCTAGCGGCATGTCGAGGCAGTCATTCGTCACCTGGCGAATCTTCTCGGTATCGGGGGGGAAGTCGGGGCTGGTGCCATCGGTCTTGATCGCGGCACCCAGGTCCGTGTTCTCATTGCCCAGTGCGGCAACCAATGTGACGCCGCGGCTGCGGGCATAGTCCAGCGCCCGCTGCGTCGCATCAATGATGGTCGCCTGCTGCTGCTGCTCTTCGGCGCTGTCGGCCGGGTTGTTGCGGCAGTTGTACAACCACGGGTCGGTGTAAAAGCTCATGTTGACCACGTCGATGCCGTTGTCAGCGGCATACGTCAGCGCGTCGACTGTCTCCTGGAGGAAGAAGTAACCCGAGTCCTGGCCGGCGCGCAGGTTGACGAGCGTGACGTTGGGCGCCACGCCGGCCATGCCGATGCCGTTGATCGGAGCAGCGATCGTGCCGGCCACGTGCGTGCCGTGGCCGGCTTCGTCGACATCAGCGGGGTCGTTGCACGACTGATCGGGCTCGTCGGCGCACGGGCCGTCGATCAAGGGGATGTCGACCGTGAAGTTGCGGCTCAGCTTGCGATTGAAGTTGGGGGCGATGTCGGGGTGACTCCCGTCGATGCCGGTGTCGATGACGCCTACCAGCACGTCTTTTCGACCGCGCTGCTCGTCATACGAGCCGTCCGGCGTGGCGCCGATCATCTTCATGTCCCACTGCAACCCGGCGAGCGGCTCAGCTGCGTCACCATCGTCACCGTGCTCATGGTCCGACCCGGGCCGAGCGGCAATCGCCGGTTGGTCACGACCTTCGAGCTCCACCGCGTTGCGACGGCTGGCCGCATCTGCGGGTGCTTGCCCGATCGAGATGTTGAGGGCCACACCGGCAACATCGCCCTGACCTGAAACCGCGCCCTCGAACGACGCCGAGTCTGCTGTCACGGTCAACAGGCCGATCGCCCGGTTGACTCGGTCCACCCGGCCACCCGCGGCTTGCACCGTGGCGATCGTGGCGTCGACCGACGCAGCATCGGTGGCAAGTACGACGTAACTGTCAGTGCTAGCGCTGCCGTGAACCGGGCTAGGCGGTACCAATGCCAGCGAACTGCCGGCCAACACCGCGCCAACGAAAAAAGCTCCACTTCGTGTCTTGCGCATCCGTGCTCCGTTTCCTGAAGAATTGGTTCGGTTTGCCCGTCTGCCCATCGGGGAACCTAACCCTCCTTGAACAGGGGTACAAGGGGTTGACAAAGGGTGCTAAGTCTGTAGCGCTCAACACGGTTGTTCGGACGTGCTGAACTATGCACCGTGACAGGAGAGTCGATGATCGAGGCTGTCCCACTTCGATTCGGAATACCGGAACCCCCGGCTCGACCGGGCGATGTTGCCGACTTCTCGTATCTCGATGTGCCTGCGGCCGGAACCGTGCCACGGCCCGAGACAGACACCCCTCCCAGCGAGATTCGTGATCTCGCGTACTCGCTGATCCGTGTGCTCGACGACAACGGCGTCGCGGTCGGGCCCTGGATCCCAGACGTCGATGTGGCCGCTCTTCACGAAGGGTTGCGGGCCATGGTGCGAACACGCGCCTACGACGACCGGATGACCACAGCCCAGCGGCAGGGCAAGACGTCGTTCTACATGCGCTGCACGGGCGAAGAAGCAATTGCGGTCGGTCACGCCCTCGCACTGCAGCCGCGCGACATGTTCTTTCCCACGTACCGCGTACAGGGGTGGCTGATCGCGCGGCGCTGGCCGCTAGTCGACATGATGTGCCAGGTCTTCTCCAACGAAAAGGACCGGCTGCACGGTCGCCAGATGCCGATCATGTACTCCGCTCGCGACGCCGGGTTCTTCTCGATCTCCGGCAACCTCGGCACGCAGTTCATCCAGGCCGTCGGGTGGGCCATGGCGGCGGCGATCAAGGGCGACACGTGCATTGCCTCCGGTGTTGTTGGTGAGGGCACCACCGCGGAAGCCGACTTCCACCACGCGCTGACATTCGCAACCACGTATCAGGCACCCGTGATCCTGAACGTGGTCAACAACCAGTGGGCGATCTCGTCGTTCCAGGGCATTGCCGGCGGGGGGCGAACGACGTTCGCGGCCCGTGCCATCGGCTACGGGATCCCGGCACTGCGCGTCGATGGAAACGACTACCTCGCAGTGTTGGCGGCCACTGCTTGGGCGGCGGATCGGGCTCGCAGCAACAACGGACCGACGCTGATCGAGTGGGTGACATATCGTGCCTCGGCGCACTCGACGTCTGACGATCCATCGCGCTACCGACCAGCCGACGAGTGGAAGTCGTGGCCACTCGGCGATCCGATCGCCCGACTCAAGAACCACCTCATCACACGCGGCGAATGGTCAGAGGAGCAGCACAGCGAACTGGTCGCCGACATCGACCGCGAGGTCTTGGCGGCGGCAAAAGAAGCCGAGTCATACGGCACCCTGCTGGACGGCCGGGCGGCCAGCGCGAGGAGCATCTTCGAGGACGTGTTCAAAGACATGCCGGAACATCTGCAGCGTCAGCGCCGCCAGATGGAGGAAGAGCGATGACGGCGATGACGATGAACGCGGCCATCCGCTCGGCCATGGACGTGATGATGGAGCGCGACGACAACATCGTCGTCTTCGGAGAAGACATCGGTTACTTCGGCGGTGTCTTTCGATGCACGGAGGGTCTGCAGGCAAAATACGGCAGCACTCGCGTCTTCGACGCGCCGATAGCCGAGGGCGGGATCATCGGTGCAGCGGTGGGAATGGGCGCGTACGGGCTGCGACCCGTGGTCGAGATCCAGTTTGCCGACTACGTCTATCCTGGCCTCGACCAACTGATCTCCGAGGCGGCCCGCCTGCGCTACCGATCCAGTGCGGAGTTCACCGCACCGATGACCGTGCGCATGCCGTGCGGTGGTGGTATTCACGGTGGACAGACCCACAGTCAGAGCCCGGAGAGCTTGTTCACGCATGTCTGTGGGCTGACCACGGTCCTGCCGTCGAACCCGTACGACGCCAAGGGATTGCTGATCGCCTCGATCGAGGACGACGATCCGGTGATCTTTCTCGAACCGAAGCGGATCTACAACGGTCCGTTCGACGGACACCACGACAGGCCCGTTGTTCCGTGGTCCAGTCATCCCCTCGGCGAGGTGCCGGACGGTTACTTCCGGGTCGACCTCGGCCGCGCCGCAGTTCGCCGGACCGGCAACGACGTCACGGTGCTGGCCTACGGAACGATGGTTCACGTTGCCGAGGCGGCCGTCGCCGAGACCGGTATCGATGGCGAGGTCATCGATCTGCGCACACTGCTGCCGCTCGACACCGACACGATCGAGGAGTCGGTCAAGAAGACGGGACGATGTGTGATCGTGCACGAGGCGACGCGCACTAGTGGCTTCGGTGCAGAGTTGTCGGCAACCGTGCAAGAACTGTGCTTCTACAGCCTCGAGGCGCCCATCGAACGGGTCACCGGTTGGGACACCCCGTATCCACACGCCCAAGAATGGGACTACTTCCCCGGCCCCGCACGCGTGGGTGCCGCGCTGCGACGGGTGATGGCGGCGTGATGTGAGCGAGTACGTGGTCAAGTTGCCCGATGTCGGCGAAGGAATCGCCGAGGCGGAGATCGTCGAGTGGCACGTCAATGCCGGTGACACGATCACGGAAGACCAGGTGATGGTCGAGGTGATGACCGACAAGGCCACGGTTGAACTTCCGTCGCCCGTCTCCGGCGTCGTTTTGTCGATCACCGGCGCGGCCGGCGACATCATCTCCGTCGGGTCACCCTTGATCCGAATCGAGATCAACGGCGACGACAACCCTGCGCCGCCGAGCCCCGCACCGGCAAGCGCCGACCCGCCGCCAAACGCCATCCTTGAAGACGCAACGGAGAGTCAGGCTCCGCTCGCGCCACCAGAGCCGCCGGTGACGCAACGAGAAGGACCCGCGGACAATGGAGAGGTCGGTCGTCCGGCCGCGCCGACCGCAGCGCCGACCGCAGCGCCGACCGCAGCGCCGACCGCAGCGCCGAGCGCGGCTCCAGCGGTGCGGCAGCGAGCCAAGGCACTCGGAATCGACCTGGCGACCGTCGCCGGAACTGGACCCGATGGACGAATTGTTCACGGCGATCTCGACACCCAGCTAACGAGCGACCGCGCAACCGGGTCGGCGAAAGCTCCGCGGCCGAGAACCGCGTCCACCGGTGAGCCAGCGGATGACTCGATCGACGAAATTCCTGTCATCGGATTGCGGCGCAACATCGCCCAGCGGATGCAGCTCGCCAAGACACGCATTCCGCACTTCACGTATGTCGACGAAATAGATGTCAGCGAACTCGAGCGTCTGCGCGCCCAGCTGAACCACGAGCATGCCGACAGCGAGTCGAGGCTCACGGTGCTGCCGTTCCTGATGCGGGCGGTCGTCGTTGCGGTCCGCGATTTCCCGCAGATGAACGCCAGGTACGACGACGACAACGGTGTGATCAGTCGTCATCATTCGGTGCACCTCGGCGTGGCCACCCAAACGGCCAAGGGATTGATGGTTCCCGTCGTCAAGAACGCCGATCAATACGACCTGTGGCACAGCGCCGACGAGGTCACCCGGCTGTCGACGGCGGCGCGCAACGGCAAGATCACCCTCGAGGAGCTCAGCGGTTCGACGATCACGATCAGCAGCCTCGGGGCGGTGGGTGGAATCGTGTCGACGCCAATCATCAACTACCCCGAGGTGGCGATCGTCGGAGTCAACAAGATCATGACTCGACCGGTGTATGTCGAGGGCGCCTTGGTTCCTCGCCAGATCATGAACCTGTCGTCGTCGTTCGATCACCGAGTCGTCGACGGCGCCGATGCCGCGGCGTTCATCCAACGAATCAAGGCGCTGCTCGAAACACCGGCTCTGCTGTTCATCGGATAGCCGCAGACGTCACAGCCCTTTGGGCTCATAACCGTTCATGCCGACACCGCCTCGGCCTGCCATGCTGGTGGACCCATGAGCGTCGCAGCACCAACCCTGACCGGCACCCACGTTCAACTCGAACAACTCAGCCTCGACTTTGCCGAAGAGCTGACTGCAGCAGGCAACCAGGACAGATCGACGTACGGATGGACACCGGTGCCGCCAACGGTCGAGGGTATGCAGCGATACATCATTGGCTTGCTCAACGAGCAGCACGCACGCACAGCAATACCGTTCGTGCAACGGCGGACCAGTGACGGTGAACTGGTCGGATGCACTCGATACCTGCGCCTGGAGTGGTGGGCGGGCGGCGACTTGCCCGCCGAGGTCGAAATCGGCGGCACGTGGCTGGCGGCTTCTGCGCAGCGCACTCCGATCAACACCGAGGCCAAGTATCTGCTGCTGAGCAACGCCTTCGACAGTTGGAACGTGCACCGCGTTTCGATCTGCACCGACGCGCGGAACACGCAGAGCCGAACCGCGATTCTGCGAATCGGCGCGTCGTTCGAGGGTATCTTGAGCAGCCATCGCGGTTCGTATGCGCCGGGTGAAGAGAATGTCGTTGCTCGCGATTCGGCGATGTATTCGATCATTCGCAGCGAGTGGCCCGCAGTCAAACACGACTTGGAAGGCAGGCTGCAATGACCGAGCAAAACGATCTGTCTGTGATGCTCGTGACTGGAGCGAGCCGTGGCATCGGCGCAGCGATCGCTCGGCTCGCCGCAGCAGCCGGCTACACCGTCGTCCTCAACTACGCGGCCAGCGCCGACGTGGCGCATCGTTTGGCGAAGGAAATCGGCAACGACTCCTTCGCCGTTCGGGCCGATGTGGGCGACGAGCGCGACGTGCTGGCCATGTTTGCCGAGATCGACGAACGTTGCGGGCGCATCGACGTGTTGGTCAACAACGCCGGAATCGCCGGGAGCTACGGCACACTCGACACCTATACCGCCGAGTCGATGCAGCGACTCTGGGCAGTCAACCTGACTGGTCCATTCATCTGTGCCCGCGAAGCTGCCAACCGGATGCGCGCTGATGGTCGTGGTGGATCGATCATCAACATCTCGTCGAAGGCCGCCGTGCTCGGAGGGACAAACGAGTGGGTGCACTACGCGGCTTCGAAGGGTGGCATCGACACGATGACCACCGGGCTCGCCAAAGAGTTGGCGCCGTACGGGATTCGAGTCAACGCGGTTCGCCCGGGCCTGATCGAGAGCGATTTCCATCTGCACGCCACGCCTGGCCGGGTCGACCGAATGTTGCCGGTGATACCGATGCAGCGAGTCGGCACGGCGGACGAGGTCGCGGAGGCCGTCGTGTGGTTGGCTTCGCCTGCCGCCAGCTACGTGACCGGTGCGTTCATCGACGTCACCGGCGGTCGCTGAACTTCGCTGACTTGGACGATGTGGCGAACCCACAGACCAACGGCAATCGTCGCCAGGCAGGCGATGAGGGTCACAGGTGGGAGCACGCCGGGCCCGCGGGCGTCGAACAGTTGACCGAGCGTCCACGGCATGACCAATCCGCCGAGGCCTGCTGCGCCGACGAATGCCGACGTCGCTGCACCTGACAGGGCGAAGTGGGCCTCGGCGTACGCGATCATCGATGCGAATTGCGGGGCAATCGAGGCACCGAACAGGAATGTCACAATCCACAGTGCGACGTTGCCGCCGTTCACGACGACCAGTACCGACGATGACAACAGTGCGAGAGACATCGACCCGACCAACATCCACCCTGCGGTGAATCGCCCGGCCAGCCAGATCGAGACGACTCGCCCCATCGAGAAGCCGACCCAGAAGATCACCGTGACCCCGGTGGCGGTGTTGGCGTCGCCGTAGCCGATCTGCTCGACGTACGAATGGATCCAGTTGGCGAAGCCGACCTCGAGCGCGACGTACACGAAGAAGAAAAAAGCGACGATGGCCAACTGGCCGCGTCGAACCGACGCGGTGGCCGCGACACCATCCTCATTGTGCTTGGCGGCGCGGGTCTTCTTCGGTGCAGGCGTCGTCAGCAAGACGTATCCGCAGAACACCGTCAGCGCCGCCAACGGCACGGCGACCGGCCATAGCGAGTCGGTCCATGCGATGGCCCGATTGGTCAACAATGGCGCCGACAACGCACCGAGGGCGAAGAACAGATGCAAGGCGTTGAGCGCCGCGCCGGGGGACTCGGGTCGGCTCCACACCACGAGCGTGTTGCCCGAAACGTCTCCGGCACCGCACACGATTCCCAGCACGACAAACACGGCGACCAGCGGAGCGAGATCGTGCATTTGCGAGATCACCACGATGGCGGCGATCGACATCGCCATGCACCCTGCCCACATTTGATGGCCGAGCCCGCGGTCGAGAAAGCGACCCCCAAGGAATGAGCCGAGCATGTAGCCGCTGGACGACCCGACGAATACCAGACTGATGCCGCCGTCATCGGTTCCCACCCTGTCGCGGAGGTGTGACAGAGCCGGACCGGCCATGCTCAGGGCACTTCCCAACACGATGAAACCGACGAGATATACCGATACAGGAACCTGCCGCTGTTCCCGTGATTCCATCACCGGGGATCGTAGAGCGCGCAGCTAGCGTGCGGCCAGAATGCGAGTCGTCGTCGTTGTTGCCCACCCTGATCCCGAGAGCTTCAACCATGCAATTGCGTCGACCGCGACCGCCTCGCTGACCAGGGCCGGCCACGACGTGACCGTGCTCGATCTGTACGCCGAGGACTTCCGGACAGCCATGAGCCACGACGAACGGCAGGCGTATCACAGCGATCGTCCGCTGGTTGATCCGATGGCCGAACGGCATGCCGGAATCGTCAAGCGGGCCGAGGCGCTCGTGTTCATCTATCCGACCTGGTGGAGCACGGTGCCAGCAATCCTCAAGGGGTGGCTCGAACGCGTGCTGGTGCCCGGCGTGGGATTCGTGTTCGACGAACACCAACATGTTCGGCGCGGCCTCACCGATGTCAGACGAGTCGTTGGAATCTCCACGTACGGATCGACTCGGCTCTATGTGAAGGCACTCCACGACAACGGTCGGCGCACGCTGACGAGGGCCCTCAGGATGAACACCGCGCTCCTCACTCGAAGGTCGTGGCTCGCGCTCTACGAGACCGACAACAGCTCGCTCGCACAGCGCCAAGCCTTCCTGAAACGAGTCGATCAGAAGATGCGCTCGTTATGAGGGCCTACGTCGTCTACTGCCATCCTGATCCCGATTCATTCACCGCCGCACTGCGCGATTGCGCTGTGGACGCGCTGCGGGCCGTGGGTCATGAGGTGCGAGTGTCGGACCTCTACGCCGATGGCTTCGAGCCTGCCCTGTCCCGCGAGGAATGGTTGGACCATCTTGCGCCACCACATCCACATCCGGACATCGGCCGCTATTGCGACAATCTGCAATGGTGCAACGCGCTCGTATTCATCTATCCGACGTGGTGGAGTGGACAACCGGCAATGCTTACCGGATGGCTCGACCGGGTGCTGGTGCGCGGCGTCGCCTGGGAGTTGCCGGAAGGTGCCACACGGATCACCGGTCAACTGTCCAACGTGAGCCGGCTCGTTGCCATCACCAGTCACGGGTCGTCAAAGTTGATCAACCTGATCGAAGGCGAAACCGGACGACGGGTGATCGGGCGTTCGGTGCGGGTGCTGTGTCACAAGTTCGCCCGCACGACATGGCTCGCGCTGTACGACATCGACCGGTCCTCCCAAGGGGAGCGCGAGGCCTTCCTCGACCGAGTCGAGCATCGGATGCGACGCCTGTGGTGGTCACCTACTGGGCTTGCCGGTCGAAGGTGGTAACCACCTCGACGTGATGCGTCTGCGGAAACAGGTCGAAGACCGTCGACTGTGTGTGCTCGTACCCCAGATCGCGTAGCAGCCCTGCATCGCGGGCGAGCGACACCGGGTCACAACTGACCAGCACGATTCGAATGGCTTCTGTCGCGCACAGCACTGAGATTGCCTGACGGCCGAGACCACTGCGCGACGGATCGGCGATCACGAGATCGGCGCGGCGCGGCTTCCACTGCTCGACCGTCGAGTGCACCACCTTGGCGCGGCGACCGGCAAGGTTGACGACCGCGTCGGCGCACGCTGACGCCGATCCCTCGACGACGCTCACATGCGCACCATCGACGGCCGAGGCGAACAGTCCGACGCCGCCATACGCGTCGATGACAGTGTGCGCATCGAACGACGCGCCGCTCGCTTCGCGTACGGCCGCCAACAACAGTTCGGCAGCGGCGGGTCCGGACTGGAAGAACGAAGCCGCACTGACCTGCAGTCGGGAACCGGCGACAACCTCGTGCACCACCGCGCCGGGACCGATCTCGACATCGGACGGTAGGTCCAGCAGTTCCACGTCTCCGTCGACGATCCAAGCCGACCGTTCGCCAGTCGCCGCGCCGACCCGCAGGCTGACTTCGCCGGCACCCCGCACGTGGATGCAGGCGAGCAATTCCTCCAACAAGGGATGGCTGACTGGACAACCGCCGAGCTCGACAACGTCGTGCGAGTGCCGTCCTCGAAGCCCCAACCGATCGGTCCCTGTGGCCAGTCGCAACGTCGTGCGATACGCCCACGGCGGCACTGACGCGCCGACGGTAACCGCCGGATCGACGAGCTTGCCGGTCCGTTTCAAGGCCTCGATCACCACGGCGGTCTTCAGCTCCAACTGCGCGGCCGCGTCGACGTGCTGCCACGTACAGCCGCCGCATCCGGCGGCGTGAGCTGGGCACGGCGGAGCAACGCGGAAGTCCGCCGGCTCGATCACCTCGACGACGTCGGCCCGAACAAAGTCCTTCTTCGATTGCACGACCTCGATCGCAACCAGCTCGTTGGGCAGGGCCCCGCGAACGAATGCGACGCGACCGTCGGCCATTCGGGCAATTGCATCGCCGCCCGCCGCCATCTTCTCGGCGCGCACCACGATCGACGACATCGCCAACGATGGTAGATCTCCGCTCAGCTGATACCACCCACTACCCTGAAACGATGCCGCGACCAATCGAGATCGCTCCGAGCGTGCTGCCCGCCGACTTCGCCAAGCTGGGCGACGAGGTGGCCGCCCTCGAAGCCGCCGGGGTCGACAGGATCCAGTGGGATGTTATGGACGGCCAATTCGTGCCCAACCTGACATTCGGCCCCGACGTGATCGCGGCTGCGCGCAAGCACTGCTCGCTGCCGTTCGAAGCACATCTGATGGTGCTGACCCCCGATGTGATGGCGGCCGAATATGTTCGCGCAGGATGTCGGCGCCTGATCGTGCACGCCGAGGCCTGCATCCACCTTCATCGCACACTGGCCAACATCGCCTCACTCGGTGCCACGGCGGGCGTGGCGCTGAATCCGGCCACCCCTGCCGTCGCCGTCGCCCATGTTCTGGATCTGGTCGATCTCGTGTTGGTGATGACGGTCAACCCTGGCTTTGGCGGGCAGCAGTACATCGCCACGATGGAGCCAAAGATTGCCGAGGTCGCCGAGATGATCCGGCGCGCCGGCCTTGCCGATGTGGTGGATGTCGAGGTCGACGGCGGGATCGGCCCCGACACTGTGGCTGCCGCGGCAGCAGCGGGCGCCAATGTGCTCGTCGCCGGAAGTGCGCTCTACCGCGACCCGCTCGGTCTCGCCCACGCTGTCAGCGACCTTCGCGACCGCGCCACCGCCACCCGCAGCTGAACCCCGAGCGCCACAGCTAGACGTGCTCGGCAGCGCTGGATTCCTCGACGAGATCGGGATCGAGGTCGATGTGTTGGCGGTCGCGTTGGACTTCGAACATGATCGGCGGGTCAGGCTCGCGCTCGCGAGCAGCGCGAACCATCGCAAAGATCAGCAGCTTGATGGCCACCAGGACGAACAGCGCTCCGAAGGCGATCCCCAGCGGCTTGATGATCGCCTTCGCCACCGACCGCTTGGCGGTATTCAACGGCGCGAGCACGCCAGTGTCGACGTCGGTACCGTCGGCGAGCAACGTCTTGACACCGTCTTCGACCCTCGGGCAGCGAACGTTTGCGTCATCGAGGCCGATCACGGCATCACCACCGAACAAGGGGGCGTCCAGCCGCACCTTCGAACTCAACACCCCAAGGATCGGGTCGGGTCTGGCCCCGACGAGATACTGCCGGCCCGTGTGCAGGAATCGGATGTCGTCGTTGTAGCGCACGTCGACGATGGTATTGACGGCGTACCCGTCGAGGCTGCCGGCGCGGATCTGTTGCACCGCGAATCGCGCCGTCGTGGTGTCGGCGGCGGCAAGCGTTCCAACGAAGACGGCAGCCGGGGCCGGTGGCGTGTTGCACCCTGCCGGCACGACCACCAATGGTGTCGAGGGCCCCAGCGGATCAACGATCGGCGGCGGCTCTTCCAGGACCGGTACCTGCGGCCCGATGGCGTCGCCGACCACGGTTGTAGTGGGCTCAGGTGAAGGTTCAGTCGGTGGCGCAGCACTGACGGCTGCGCTCGACGCCCAGACCATGGACGCGCCGATGACCGCGCCGATGACCGCCGAACGCACGTAGTTCACACCCTCACGCTACTGAGCTGGCGTGCGCCGAACCGGTCAGCGCCCTTCGAACTTCGGCTCCCGTTTCTCGAGGAATGCCTTCATTGCCTCCATCGTGTCGGCTGTGCCGAAGTTGACGGTCTGGGCGACGCCTTCGTCGTCGAGTGCTTCTTCGAGCGTCACCTGCATCGAATTGTCGAGCATCCGCTTGGTCATTGCCAGGGCAATCGGTGGGCCGGCCGCGAGTCGCGCTGCCCACTCGTCGACGAACCCATCGATCTCGGAGTCGGGCAGCACGCGATTGACCAGACCGATGCGTTCGGCCTCAGCTGCATCGATGATGTCGGCGAACAGAGCCAGCTCCTTGGCGCGATGCATGCCGACGATTCTCGGCAGCACCCAGGAACCGCCAAAGTCGATCGACAGACCGCGCCTTGCAAAGATCTCGGAGAACCTGGCGTTCTGGCTGGCGACCACGAGATCGCAACCGAGCGCCATGTTGCAGCCGGCACCTACCGCCACGCCGCGCACCTTGGCGATGGTCGGAATCGGCAGACGATGAAGCGCCAGGGCGACATCGCCGACATGTCGCATCGATGCAAGCTGATGTGGGCGCGGTGTGCTCGTGCGATCACCAGAGAGATCTGCGCCGGCGCAGAAGTCGCCGCCGGCGCCGGTGATCACAACGACGCGATCGTCGGCGGTCGAGGCGATCGCCCGAAACGTCTCGAGCAGTTCGTTCCACATTTGGGCGTTCGCGGCGTTCTTCTTGGCCGGACGATTGAGCGTGATCGTGACGATGCCCGATGCCCGAGTGACCTCGATGGTTTCCACGGAAACGGCACGATACTGGTGCGATGGGTTTCAACCCTTATCGCAAGTTCGTCGCCAAGCCTGCCGACTACCTGATGGTGATCGCCGCGGTTCTCGCTGTCGTTGGTCTGTTGCTCTGGGCAATGTTGGGGTAGCGATGGGCCTGTGGGACGGAGGATTCGGCGTCGTCGAGGTGCGACGGGTGCAACCGTACGAGGCGACGAAGGTCTATGTATGCCCCGGCTGCCACCACAAGATCTTTCGCGGCATCGGTCACTATGTCGCCGTTCCGGCCGACGCGCCCGACCTGCGGCGGCATTGGCACAAGGCGTGCTGGGATCGCCGCGTCAACGGCCGTTAGAACGCCGCTTCGAACACTTCGATGTGCACGCCGGTGATGGCCGCGACGTCGAAGCGGACTGCGCCGTGTCGATCATGTGCTGCGAGCCACTCCGCGGCGAGCAGACGTAAGCGCCGTTGCTTGATGCGACCGACAGCGGATTCCGGTGGGCCATAGCGATCCGATGCACGTGTCTTGATCTCGCAAAAGACCACGGTCGACTCAGAACAGACCACCAGATCGATCTCACCAATGGTCGATCTCCAATTGCGGTCGACGACCTCGTAGCCGCGAGCCGCATACCAACGAGCGGCGAGATCTTCACCCCACCTTCCCCTGGCCTGGTTGGCCAGCGAAGGCTCTACAACTCGGTCGACGGCAGCTCTTCGACGTTGACGTCCTTGAACGTCAGCACCCGAACCTTTGGCACGAACCGGGTCTTTCGGTACATGTCCCATACCCATGCGTCGCTCAACTCCACTTCGATCACCGGCTTGGAGGCGTCTCCGCTGACATTCAGCTTGACGTCGTTGGCCAGGTAGAACCGGCGCTCGGTCTCCACGGCGAAGCGGAACATGGCCGCGACGTCCTGGTATTCCTGAGCGAGTTGGAGCTCGCGCTCGGCCTCGAAGTTTTCGAGATCGTC
>JAENVT010000167.1 GCA_016650435.1 Ilumatobacteraceae bacterium | reverse complement strand
TGCTCGACGAGATCGAGAAGCAGATCCAACTTCGACCGACTCCGGTCACCTGGCCCGTCGGCGATGGCGAGGAGTTCCAAGGATTGATCGACAGGCGCACGGGCCGCTACACGCGGTTCACCCGAACGGCTCGCGGCGCATCGGCCGCTGCCGAGGAGACCACCGATCTCCACATTGCCAGCGCGGCGGGCAGCGCCGAGCACGGTGCGGCGTGGAAGGCGGCGCTGGATCAGTGCGAGTTGCTCGACGCGATCGGCGCCAACGTCGACATGCCGTCGTTCCTCGCCGGTCAGTCGACGCCCGTGTTCGTCGGGTCGGCGCTGACCAACTTCGGCGTGCGCTTGTTGCTCGATTCCGTCATCGAGATGGCACCATCACCGTCGCCGCGATTTGATCGCAAAGACGAGCCACGCGAGCTCGACAGTCCGTTCTCGGCGTTCGTCTTCAAGGTCCAGGCCAACATGGATCCATCACACCGCGACCGAATCGCCTTCGCCCGAATCTGCTCGGGTCGTTTCGAGCGCGGCATGAGCGTCACCAACCATCGCACCGGACGCGACATCACCACGAAGTACGCGACGACCGCGTTCGGGCCGGACCGCGAGACGGTCGACGAGGCCTTCCCCGGCGACGTCGTCGGACTGGTGAATGCCACCGGCGTTCAACTCGGCGACACGTTGTACGACGCCGGCTACGCGGGCCTGGCCGTCGAGTTCCCGCCGATCCCCAAGTTCTCGCCAGAAGTCTTCGCCAAGGCTCGTCCACTCGACAACGGTCGCTTCAAGCAGTTCCGAAAGGGACTCGCCCAACTCGACGAGGAGGGTGTCGTGCAGGTCTTGCGCGATCCCGACTTCGGCGAGTCCGAGACAATCCTCGCTGCGGTGGGCGAACTGCAATTCGAGGTGTTCGCCTACCGGCTTGGCAGCGAATTCGGAGCACCCACCGAGATCGTGTCGGCTCCGTATCAAGCCATCCGGCTGACCGACAAGGAGTCGAGCGAACGGTTGCGTCGCATCGGAGGGATTCGCGTCCTCACCCGCGGCGATGGCGCGCTGGTGGCACTGTTCGAAAATCGCTATCGACTGCAGCGACTCGAAAGTGACGAGCCCGAACTGACGCTGCTGCCGATCGTGGCCGGGTAACCAGCAAGTCAGCCACGCGACATCGCGAAATACATACCGACGTCGCCGCAGATCACAAATCCAAGCCGCTCGTACAACCGCACGGCGCGGCTTTGCTTCTCGACGTGCAAGCGGATGGCCCGACCAAGGCGATCAGCCTGAGCGAGAACGCTGCGCAGCACGCTGGTTCCGAGGCCGCAGTTGCGGTACTCCGGAAGCAGGGCGACGTCGATGACTTCGATGTGATTGCCAGAGGCATCGATGATGAGCCGGCCAACAGCAGCCTCTTCCACCATCACGATCTTGCGTTCTGCTTGGGGGTGGTCGAGCCGGATCGACATCGATTGGGCACGGAAGTGCATCCCGACGAGACCGTCGAAGACCTCAGGGCCGAGTGGGCGCAGATCGTCACGCGTCGATGCATAGAGGAGATGCTCGAAATCGGTGTCAGCCGGCAGAGCCGGGCGGAGTGCAAATGCGAAGGTGGTCGTCACCGGCAGACCTCGCCGTCGTTGTCATGTTCGACCCTGCGATGTACAGCCACGTGTCTGTCCCCGAACACACCTCGGAGGGAGCCGCGGTGCGTGGTAAGACTGCCGCGCAGCCACGCATAGTGTCAATGGGTACGCAGTAGGTCATTCGACCTATTCTGTCGGCGAGCCGGGCGAGGACGATCCGCCGAGTGCCTGCTCGAGCAGAGACCGTTCGGCCTCGCCCAGCGGAATCGAAGCCACACATTCAAGGCCGCGATCGCTCATCTTGCGGGCCGTTTTTCGGACGACGTCGACCAGCAGATCGTGATCCATACGCTCCGCCAGCGAAGCGAGTTGAGTCTCGATGAAGACCAGGCAGGCGGCATCTTCCACAGCTTGCGCGCCGTCGATCGACTCGCGTCGAATCAGCCGCTGTACCTCCTCGATCTCGGCCGGCTCGTAGCCGCACGACTCCAAGATCACTGCGACGTCGTTGGCGTGCCTGACCTTCTGGTCGCGCCGCCATCGCAGGTAACCGGCACGGCCCGGTGGATAGCTGTCGCGAGCCAGTTCCCAGCGGCGCAGGTGATGGGCGCGTGCCGCGAGTGTCAAGGTTTCGTCTGGCTCGTCAACCAATTTCTCGATCCATTCCACGGCCAGACGCCCGTGGATGAGCGCAAGCGCGACTCGCTGTCCGCGCACTTCGACGGTGGTGGGGTCAGCGGCGTTGGCATCGTCGATTGCCGCAACCGCTGCGTCGCACCGAGGGCTCAGGTTGCGCACTCCGATTCGCCAATTTCGGCCACGAATGGACCAGTCTCGTCGAAGTCGTTGTAGAACTCGGGGGCCTCCAGTGGCGACGGGAAGAAGTCGAGATCCTTCAACCCTTCGGCGATGACGGCGGCGCCGCCGGAGCGATCCATCCAACCCCGAAAGGTCTCGCCAGCGGTGCGCTCGTCGGCGAACCGACGCACCACCCGCACAGCCGCGTCGGGCGCGTTCTTGGCAGGAAGCCGCAGCGCCTTCTCGCCGAAGAACGCCTGCTCCTGACCGATGTACCCACCGAGCAGCATCTGATATCCAGGAGCAGAGCGACCGTGGGCACGGCGCTCCGCACCGAAGAAACCGATGTCACTGGCGTGGTGTTGACCGCAACTGTTGGTGCACCCGGAGATGTTGATGCGCACCCCGCCGATCTCGGCAAGGCCCTCCTCTTCGAGCTTCTCGCCGATCGCCTTGGCCAGGCCACGAGACTGAGTCACCGCGATGTTGCACGTGTCGGCCCCGGGGCAGGCAACGACGTCGCGGGCCAGCTCGGCACCGGGACGAGCCATGCCGATTGTCTCGAGTCGGGCGTAGAGCACCGGGAGCTGCGCCTCGGTGAGGCCACGGAACACCACGTTCTGGCGGTTGCTGAGACGCACATCGGCCCCGAGCTCGCGTTGGATCGAGGCCAGCGCCCGGAACTGAGAGGACGTGACGTCGCCGAGAGCCGCATACGCGACGGCGGAAACAGCTCCATTGGCGCTGCCGCGCACGACGCTGGTTGCGACCCACCGCCCGTATGGATCACGGGGTGTCAACGAGACGTTCACACCCTGACCGACTGCAGTTGCTTCGACAGTGCTGGAACGCCCGGCGGGCGCATCGCCGGCTTTCTGGACGATCTCCGGGATACCTCCCGGCCACGACGAAGACGCGGGCAGCGTGTTGCGCACCTTCAGCACCCGACGCCGAAGCTCGTCGATGCCAAGTTGATCGACGACCCACTTGAGGCGGGCGCGCAGCTTGTTGTCGCGGTTGCCTGTCTGGTCGAACACCCGCAGGACGGACTCGATCGTGGGCAGGAGATCTTCGCGTGATGTGAAGTCTTCGAGTGCCAACGCCGGATGCGGGTTGGCGCCGAGGCCTCCGGCGATGAACACTCGGAACCCGGTCTCGGTCGAGCCATCGTCGAGGGTGCGCGTCGCGGCAATCACGCCGACATCGTTGAACATCGCCTGACCGCAATCGGTCGAGCAGCCACTGAAGTTGATCTTGAACTTGCGCGGCAGCCGTTGACTCAATGGATTGCGAACGAAGTGTTGGAACGCGGCCTCGGCCCACGGCGTGACGTCGAGGAACTCGTGAGGGCAGGCCCCGGCCAGATGGCAGGCCATGACGTTGCGAACGGTGTCGCCACACGCCTCGCGAGTGGTCAAACCCACCGAGCCGAGCGCACGCATGACGTCGGTGACCTTGGTGAGATCGACATAGTGGATCTGCACGTTCTGCCGGGTCGTGATGTGGCCCCAGCCGCGCGAATAGGTTTCGGCGAGATGGCCCATGGTGTCGAGTTGCTCTGGCGTGATGCTGCCGGCGGGCAACTTGATGCGCACCATCTGGTTGGTGCCGCCCTGACGCTGACCGTAGATGCCGTTGTTCAAACGCATCACCCTGAACACGTCTTCGCCGATCTCGCCCGACAGGTACTGAGCGACTGCACGCTCGAACCGTTCGATGTCGCGCTGCTGTTCGGCATCGAGATCGCGGGGTGCGGGAACAACCGGTGCAATGCTCACGTCGCAACCCTCCTTCGACCCTCGGCTACATCCGACTCAAATCCGACAAACCTGACTAACTCAGTCAACAATAGCCCCTTGATCGGCCGACGACAATCAAGAACCCGGATCTTCGCCGATCTCCCGCAGTGCATCTCGCAACGCCACCCGCAGGCGGCGGGCCTGCTCGGGGCTGAAATGGCCGACTAAACCCTCGCCAGCTCGGCCGACCTCTTCGACAGTCAGCACCACACGCGGCTCGGTGTCGTCGTAGTCGTCGCAGATCGCCACGGCCCACGACACGAGCATCGCGTCGTCGGCTCCCTCGGGCAGGTCGTCCGGGCTGAAGGGGTAGTCGTCGATCGAGCGGCGCATCGTCAGCTCGATCTCATGGTGTTTCGGCTCATGGTGTTTCGGCTCATGGTGTTTCGGCTCACGGCGAGTTTCGGCGAGCCGCGAACTGGACGGACGCGTCGCCAAGCACGGTTCGCAATGTGTCGGCGATGAACGACAGCTCCTCGTCGCCGGCGATCAATGGCGGCGACAAGGTGATCACGGGCTCGGCACGGTCGTCGGCGCGACAGATCAGGCCGGCCTCGTACAGCCGCGGCGACAGGTAACCGCGCAGCAGCCACTCGGACTCATCGGGAGTGAACGAACCCTTGGTGGCCTGATCGCTGACCAACTCGATGGCCCGGAAGTAGCCGTCGCCACGAACGTCTCCCACCAATGGGATGTCGCGCAGACCATCGAGAAGCTCGGTGAACCGGTCCTCGTGCTTCAACACATTTCCGCAGAGGTCTTCGCGTTCGAGGATGTCGAGGTTGGCGTTCGCCACGGCGCAGCACACCGGGTGGGCGCCGAACGTCTGGCCGTGCAGGAACAGGTTGGGGTCGTCGAGGAACGGCTCGGCAATGCGGTCAGAGATCATCACGCCGCCCAGGGGTGCGTAGCCGGACGTGACTCCCTTGGCGAACGTGATGAGGTCGGGCTGATAGCCGTAACGATCGGAGCCGAACATGTGGCCCAGCCGTCCGAACGCGCAAATGACTTCGTCGCTGACCAGCAGCACGCCGTACTGATCGCAGATCTCGCGGACGCGCGCCCAATATCCCTCGGGTGGCGCAAAGGCACCGCCAGTGTTCTGCAGCGGTTCCATGAAGACTGCTGCAACTGACTCGGGGCCTTCCATCTCGATGCGCAGCGCCAGGTCGTCGGCGCAACGAAGTGTGCAGGCGTCGAGATGCTGACAATCGTGACAGCGGAATCGGTACGGTGTCTGCACCTTGATAGCGCCGGGCATCAGCGGCTCGAACGGGGTCTTGATCGACGGCACGCCGGTGACGCTGAGCGCCCCGATGGAGGTGCCGTGATACGCGAGATACCGCGAGATCACCTTGGTGCGCGAATGTTCGCCGCGCAACTTGAAGTACTGCCGCGACAGCTTGATCGCAGTGTCGATCGCCTCGCCGCCAGACGGCGTCAGAAACACGCGGTTGAGATCACCGGGGGCCAGGGCAGCAAGCCGGGTCGCCAGCTCGATTGCCGGCTCGTGTGCGAATGCCCACACCGGGAAATACCCGAGGGTCTCCGCTTGCTTGGCAGCGGCCTGACCGAGCTCAGCGCGACC
>JAENVT010000166.1 GCA_016650435.1 Ilumatobacteraceae bacterium | reverse complement strand
TCGCCAACGTGTGCGGCGACATGATCACCGAGCCAGACCGTCTTGGCGACGTCGCGAGCCTTGACCCGCGACTGCTCGTCGACCGAGGTGCGTCGCATCGATCGATGACGACCTTGTCTGCCGACGAGAGCAAGGTACAGATTGTCTTCCACGGTTAGGCCCGCGAAGAGACGAGTTCGCTGATAGGTGCGGGCAACTCCGAGGCTCGGCCGGCGACGTGATGGCAGCGACGTGCAGTCGACACCTTTGATGGACACCAGGCCCTCCGTAGGCCTGATGTCACCTGCCACCACATTGAACAGCGTCGTCTTGCCGGCCCCGTTTGGGCCGAGGATCGCCAACCGCTCGCCTTGGGCGACATCGAGATCGATGCCGCCCAGGGCGAGGAGACCACCGAACCGGACCGTTACGGAACTCAGCTTGAGCAGCGTCGTCGTCGGCTCGGTTACGGAAGCGATGGGGTTCACGGTTGGATCTTTCCGGTCAGCCCTGAGGCACGCCGTCGACGACCGGGATTGCTTTGCCCAACCACGGCAGCGAACGAGCCTCGCAACCCGGAGCGTCACGGCCTGGCGGCGGGGTTGTTTCGCTGAACGTTCCACCGAACGTCTGGTCTACACCCCTGATGAGGGCAACCGTCTTGGAGACGACCTTGTCGCCTTCGAGGACCAGCTGTTGCACCGTGGTGTCGACGATCGCCTGGCGGTTCTTGTCGAGAGTAACGGTGCCGAACGGGCCCTTCAGCGTCATTTTGGCCAGTGCGTCGTTCAACGCCTTGTGGTTGTCGGACAGATCGCCGTTGACGGCGTTGAGGCCCTGAACCAGGGCCGTGCCGGCCAGGTAGTAGCCGTAGGCGAAACCGAACGTCAGTGCTGTCGAGGGCGGGCCGGGCTCGTTGCTCGTCAAAGCACCTGCAAGGGTGTCCCACGCGGCATCGGCAGTGGCGGCATAGGCCTTGATCTCCGGTGTTTGGACGTCACCGGCGAAGGAGGCGAAGCCACCGATGTAGGCACCGGCGATACCGGGCCCCAACGCCGACGCCAGGGCTGGGTTGAAGAACAGGTTGCCGGCGTGCTGCTTACCTGAGAGCTCGCCCTTGGCGTTGACGAATGCTTCGAGTGATGCCTGGGTCCCGGTACCCCCGACGGCCCAGAAGTAGCCATCAACCTGGTCCGGGTTCGGCAGTTGGGCGATGAACGACGAGTAGTCGGTTGTGTTCAGTGGCGGGAACACCCGTTGCACAACTGTGCCGCCGGCGGCACAGAAATCGGCAATGAAGCCGGCGGCCGACGTCCAGCCGAACCCGTAATCGTCGGCGATGACTACCGCAGTCTTCCATCCGGCCGTGTTGTGCAACATGTCGCCAAGACCGGCGTTCCACTGCGCACCGTCACCGGTGTAGCGGAAGAAGTTCGGGGCCTGCACCTGCAGCGTCGCCTCTTGCGCACCCGAGATGCCGTTGATGAAGGTGACCTCTGGATGATCCTTGGCGTAGTTGGCGATGGCGATGCCTTCGTCGCCCGAGAGCGGACCAAGCACGACTTCGGCACCGTCTTGCTCAACGAGCTTGCGGATCTCCTGGATGGCACGGTCGGAGGTGTCGTTTCCGCAGCCAATGCCGACAACGTCAATCGCGAGGCCACCAGCGGTTGCACCGGTGAATCCGTCGAGAGCAGTTGTCCGCGACTTCGACGTCGCCCCTGCGTTGTTGATCATCGCCAACGTTGCGCCGGCCACGACGTCCTCGTTGAAGCCACCGAACGCCCCCTCACATTCAGCCATGATTCCGACCTTGAGTGATCCGGTAGCGGGAGCTGCGGTTCCGTCAGGAGCGGTTGTGACGTCAGGAGCGGTTGTTGCCTCGGGCGCGGTGGTCGCGGCAGGAGCGGTTGTTCCCCCGGGAGCGTTGGTTGCAGCGGGCGAGGCAGCCTTGTCGCTTCCGCAGGCCACAGCCACGAGAGCAAGCGAAATGACAGCTCCGTAGAGCCTCATACGCCTTCGATTCTTCTGATACTTGGACATTCGGTCAGTCCTCCCTCTTTCTTGTTGAAGCGACGAATCGCACTTGTTCGAGCCACGTTTGGAATGCGGTCACGATGTGTTCGGCAACGCCGTGTGCAAAGCGCTGTCTGGCGGCGCGGTCGAGCGGCCGACGCCCGACCGTCTCTGGGCGGTGTTGCGCACCTTGTCGACGAGACCCATCAGCCCGTCAGGAGACAACACGACGATGGCCAAGACCAGCAGACCGACGACCGTGTTGAATCGCGCTTCGGTAAGACCGATGCTGTCGGCGAACGGTAGATCGCGGAGGTAGTTGTTGGCCGCGACGTACACCAAGGCGCCGAGCCACGCGCCCTCGAGCCGGCCGATGCCCCCGATGACGGCGATGATGAGCAGATGGATGGTTTCGCTGATCGACACCGTGTTCGGATCGATCTGCCCGTTCCACCACACGTTCAAGACACCCGCAATGGCTGCCACAAAGCCGGCAAGGGTGAAGGCCAAAGCCCGATGGAGCGGAACGTGGAATCCAAGTGATGCCATCCGGATCGGGTCGTCGCGGATTCCTTCGAGCGCTACGCCGAACGGTGTGCGCCTGATCGCGCGGAATCCGACGTAGGCGAGCGCGGAGAAGGCGAGGGCCAGGTAGTACAGCCGTGCAGGCCCGTCGAACACCGACGGTGGATCGAGGCCGGTGATGCCGCCGAAGCCCGAGATCGTGGCCACCTGGCCAAAGACGTAGTACCCGATGACGGCGTACGTGAGCGTGAGCATGAGGAAGTAGATGCCGAAGGTGCGGCTCGATAGCACGCCGAGAATCAGGGCAACGACGCTCGTGATGACCAGGGCGGCGACCACCGCGACCCACGGATCCAGACCCAGCTTCAGACCTTTGTTGTTGCCCTTCGGAACACAGTTGCCGATGACGAACCCGGCCACGCCATACGCAAGCAATTGGGCCAGCGACACCATCCCGCCGTACGCGGAGAGAAAGACAATTGTCGAGGCGACGAGGCCGAGGATGAGCGCGCGGGTCACCACGAACTCGACGAAGAACCGCGAGCCGAACGTCGGCAGGACGATGAGGAACGCGAGGGCGACGACGGGCGCGATGTACCCACCTGCGCGGCCGCCGGTGAACTTCATTCGGGTCTTCCGAACAGCCCATAGGGGCGCACTGCGAGGACGACGGCCAGCAGAGCGAACGTCAGGATGATCGCGTAGAAGGTGTAGTTGGTGGGCAGGTAGGCGGGCGAAAACGCCACGACCAGGCCGTACAGCAGAGATCCGGCAGCGGCACCCTTGATCGAGCCAAGGCCGCCGATGATCACAACGACCAGCGAGTTGAGCAGCCACTGCCCATCGGCACCGGGGGCGACGCCGGCGAACGAGGCGCCCATCGCCCCGCCCATGCCGGCCAGCATCGCGCCGACGAAGAAAGTAACCGCAAATGCCGCAGTGATGTTGATGCCCAGCGCTCGAACCATCGCCTGATCGTCGACGCCCGCGCGGATGACGAGGCCCATGCGCGTCTTGTTGAGCCACAGCCACAACAGCGCGCCGACCACCAACGCGACGCCGAGCATGAACAACCGACTGGTCGCGTATCGCTGGCCGAAGATCTTGAAGAAGTGCGTGACCGCCTCGGGCCAGATCATTCGCTGGGCGAGGCCGCCATAGTGAGCCAGCAACTGGTCAGCCACGATGACCGAAATTGCGACGGTGATCAATGCCTGGCGGAGATCCTGACCCTGGTTCCAACGAAGGAACACCTGCTGAATGACAACGCCGAGGACGGCTGCCACGCCGGCTCCGACGAGCATCGGTACCACCCAGGACGCAATGGAGACATCCTTTGGCTCGATGTTTCGCGTTTTACCCACCATCTTCTGCTGCAAGTCGATGGCGATGTAGGCAGCCAGCAGGAACAAGGCGCCGTGGGCCATGTTGACAGTGCGCATCAGACCGAAGATCAGGGTGAACCCCGAAGCAACCACGAACATCAGACCGGCAAAGGTGACACCATCAAGAAGGGTGACGAGAAACTTGCCAGGCTCGTGAATCGCTGCGCCGGAAGGCGTTCCGGATGCGAAGAACAGCACCCAACTAAAAACGAACACGATCGGAAGGGCCAACGCCGTGGCAGGTAGCGGCCTACGTCTCCAGGTTGCCAGCATTCAGTTCCCCTCGTGAGATGCGACCGTTCCCCCGTGTCGCTTCCCTCTGGGTGACAGTACGGTGCACCCTCGGCGCAGGCCAGAGCCGTACGAGGGATTCGACCCATCCATTGGAGGGGGTCCGAAGGAACTACTCGTGCCTGTTCACTCCGGGCCGAGTTCGGCAGCAAGGTGAGATAAGGGCACCATGCAGCTCAATCCCCACCTCAATGTTGCGATCGATCAGCGCTGGCACCGAAATGGGCCAATACGGCCCACCTCTCGCCCTGCGTTGGCAGTCCCTCGATGAGCGTGAGCGAACAGAAGCGCGGAGCGTCTATGCGCGCGCGCAAACATTTCGGCTGGTGGTATCGACGCGCACCGAGCGGCAGCCACGGCGCGCTCAGGTGAGGACCGCGTCGGGCTTCTGCTCTACGGGACGAATGTGGTTGGAGACCGATGACGGCGATCAAGTTGAACGTGCCGGTCTGGCTAGTTGGGCGATGCGTGGCCGGTGGTTGAGTGGGTGAGTTGGAAGCCCGCTGACGCGAACAGGCGTTCAGATGGCGTGTTGCCGTCGGTGATTACGGCGCGGCACGTTGTGCGGCCGTTGCTGCGCATTTCGTCGAGGACCGACGCAAGCAACAATGTGGCAAGACCTCGGCCTTTTGAGGTGGAGCGGACCATGATGTAGTGGACAAATGCCGTGGCCTCAAACTCGCCTGCGAGCACGGCACCGATCGCAGAATCTCCGTCGAGGGCAACGATCGACCACTCGAGCCGCCCGTTGGGATTGTCGAACCAGCTGCCGACCTCCGTACGGGCTTCGCTGATCGTCTCGCCGTCGTAGTCGATCGTGTCGAGGTAAGCATCGAGCATGAGTTCAGCCAGCAGGTCGAAGTCGGCCGCCGTTGGTCGCCGGGTGGGCGCGGCTTGCCGGGTCGCGTCAGCACCGGCGACTGACCGCCAAGTGGTCAGTTCTCTTTGCCAGATCGAACGGGACACTCGATCAACGTAGCCCGCTACCCCATCTATCTCACCTTGCTGCCGAACTCACTCTGGGCTGAGGATGAACGCTGCAGCTTCTGTCCGCGACCGCACGTGCAACTTCATCAAGATGTTGCTGACGTGGTTCTTCACTGTGAACAGGCTGAGCTCCAACGCCTTAGCGATCTC
>JAENVT010000165.1 GCA_016650435.1 Ilumatobacteraceae bacterium | reverse complement strand
GGTACAGCGCGCTGATCGTCTTGGGCTTCAGGATGCTGTTCTTCAACGCAGCTGTCAGTGTGCGACGCAGAAAGTCTTGCTGACGGGCGATACGCCCGAGATCCGATGAAGGGTCTTCATGCCACGCGCCCGCCGCGTCCTGATATTCGAAGTGGCGCGATCGCACATACTTCAACGCTTCGTCGCCGTCGAAGGTGTGACATCCCGCGACGTCGATGTTCAACCCCGTCGCGTCGTCGCGGACGGGATATGGCAGCGGAACACTGACGCCGCCGATGCCCTTCACGAGTCGTTGGAACGCGCAGAAGTCGATCTGGATGAAGTGATCGATCGTGAGGCCGAATTCCTGCGCGATCGTGTCGATCAACAGCTGCGGGTCGTCCTTGCGATAGGCGCCGTTGATCCGTTGTGTGCCGTGGCCGGGAACCTTGACCCACAGATCTCGTGGGAACGACAACACGGCTGATCGCTTGGTAGCCGGGTCGAGCCGGATCACCATGATGGTGTCGCTACGTTCGCCGGTGCGCGGTCCTTTGTCTTGCAGGTCGACGCAACTCGAGTCGGTGGAGTTGTCAGCGCCGGTGACGAGGAAGTTCATCGCAGTTGGATCTGCCTCGGGGAAGGTGTCGGGAGTGCCGGTGTCGTTGGGCAGAGTCTGACCCGGAGCGGCGGTGACGGCCGGCTGTTGCACGGCAGGCTGCGGCTTGTTCGACGGAAGATTGATCGCAACCCTGCGACCTTTTTCGCCTGCGCTCTTGCCGATCAGAAGTCCGACGGCACCGGCGAAGCACAGCACAACGATGAGGCAGTTGACGATGAGAACCAGGCGTTGCCCGGCGGTGTGATGGCCACGGAACGGCTTGGGCTCTATCGGTTCCGCTTCAGCCATGGCTGGTTCATGTTAGCCGCGCCCCTCGCGAGATTGGGAGCGCCCGTACCCAGGCTTGACTATGGTCGGATCGTGCCAACGTCGTCACGGCCCAAGTGGATGCAGAATCTCGACGATCTGCACCTGCTGACACCACTGCGGATCCTGGTGATCATCATCGTCGCCATCGTCGTTGGCCTGGTGTTGCGAGCCATCGTGACCCGCCTGCTGAGCCGAACCCTGGCGATACCGGGCACCGACCACAGTCGCGCCGACGCCAGGCAGCGTGCGCTGTCTTCGGCGTTGCGCTCGGCAGTCGTCGGTGTCGTGTGGGCCACCGCGATCATCACCATCATCAGTGAACTCGGTGTCAACATCGGCGGAGTCATCGCTACGGCTACCGTCATCGGCGGCGCGGTTGCCTTCGGTGCTCAGACGTTGATTCGCGATGTGATCGCCGGCCTGTTCGTTCTCGCCGAAGATCAATACGGCGTCGGCGACAGCATCGACGTCGGCTTGGCGACGGGCGAGGTCGAGCGGATCACGCTGCGCAGCGTGCGCCTGCGCGATGGCGAGGGTCGCGTGTGGCATGTTGCCCACGGCAACGTGATGTGCGTGGCCAATCTTTCGAAATCACCGATCGCCCTGCTCGAGCTCGAACTGTCACGCGAGAGTGATCTCGGTGTGGTCGAACAGGTCGTTGGTCGTCTCACTACTCAACTGCGCGAGCACTCCTCGGCCGGACCAGCGCTGAGGGGTGCCGTCACGATCGTCGGGCTGACCGAGTTGCGCGACGACAGGTTCATCTATCGGGTGTCTGCTCCCACTGTGCCAGGAAAGCGCGACGAAGTGCGTCGTGCCTGGCGCCGGCTCGCGCTCGAGGCATTCCGCGAAGGCGAGTTGATCGCACCCCCGGAACCGCACACGGTGGCTCACATCGTCTCGTCTGCACCCGCGTCATCGTCGGGCCCGGCCGAGGACGATTGACGGCTCAGTCGGTGACGACGACCGTCGTGCCAACGCCAGCGAAGTCCCACATGAACATGGCGTCTGCTGTGGACTGACGAACGCATCCACCCGACAACGGCTGGCCCAATTGGGCATCGGACTCGATGGGCACCCCATCTTTGCGGGGGATCTCGTGGAAGCCGATGTTGTCGCCCAGCGGCCCGTGGGCGAATCGAACCATGAACCTCATGCAGATGTTGGGGTGGTCGATGTTGCACGTGAACGTGGACCGGGAGAACACGTGATACGTGCCTGGATCCGGTTGGCCCATGCGTCCCGACACGCGATAGGTGCGCACGGTGACGTTGTTGCTGTCGACGATCCAGACGCGCATCTGATTCTTCGAATAGACGACTCGCTGTCCGAGCCCCGACGAGAACGGCACGCCGGTATTGGGCGGCACGGTGATCACGGTCGTTGGCGGTTCCTCGGTGGGGGGCGGAGGCTCCGTGGGTGTTTCTTGAATGCTGCTGCCGCGGGTGGCCGCTGCGGCTCCATCGGCGGGCGCGACGTTGCTGGCGATCGGCACATCGACCGCGCCACCGTCTCCGGCAATGGTCGTCGTCGTCACAGGGGTAGTCGCCGAAACAACTGCGGGCGCGACAGACGCGCCCACCCATAGCGCGGCAATGGTCGCCAGCAGCGCTACAACCCGAACCCTCAACTTCACGTCGAGCAGGCTAGTGGGCGGTCGTGGAATCCGTCGAGGGCGCCAACCGCACGGTCGTCGACAGCGTTGGACCCTCTGACAAGGTGAATTCGGCGATGCCGCCGGCCTCGGCGAGGTCGGTGCGGCAGGCCTCGATGGCGGCTAGAGCGGCAGCCGGTCCGCTGACGATCAGCTGCTCGACAGCGGCGCGTTGGCTGAGCTTGGCCTCGGTCTTGGCCCGGCGAACCACGGCCAGCACTTCGCTGACCGGCGCGAGCACCGAGACATCACCCGCCGACGACAACGTTTCGGCCGTGGGCCACGATGTGGCGTGCACCGATCCGTCGCGCCACCAACTCCACACCTCCTCGGTGACGAACGGCAGGAACGGTGCGAACAGGCGCAGCATCACATCGAGGGCCTGACGAAGCGCGGCTCGTGCCGAGTGCGCGGCGTCGTCGCCCTGCGTTCCGTACGCGCGTCCCTTGACCAATTCGACGTAGTCGTCGCAGAACCACCAGAAGAATGCCTCAGTGCGCTCCAACGCCCTGGCATAGTCGAAGTCATCGAGCGAGCGGGTGGCCTCGTCGACAACTTCCCCGAGCCGTGCGAGCATTGCTTGATCGATCGCCGCTGTGGGAGCAGCGCCGGCCGGTGGTGCTCCGAAGCCGAGCACGAACTTGCTGGCGTTCAGCAGCTTGGTGCCCAACTTGCGACCGATCTTCATCTGCCCTTCGTCGAAGGCAGTGTCGACGCCGGCTCGTCCCGACGCTCCCCAATAACGCACCGCGTCGGTGCCGTAGTCCTCCAACAGATTGATCGGTGTGACGGCGTTGCCCTTGCTCTTCGACATCTTCTTACGGTCGGGATCGAGGATGAATCCCGAGATCGCCGCGTGGGTCCATGGCAGACAGCCATGCTCGTGGTGACTGCGCACGACGCTGCCGAACAGCCACGTGCGGATGATGTCGTGCGCTTGCGGGCGCATGTCCATGGGGAACACCCGTGCGAAGAGATCGGGATCATCGACCCAGCCTCCGGCGATCTGTGGCGTGAGCGACGATGTCGCCCACGTATCCATGACGTCGGGATCTCCGATGAAACCACCCGGCTTGCCGCGCTGATCCTCGGTGAAACCGGGAGGGCAACTTGTCGATGGATCGATCGGCAACTGGTCTTCGGCGGGGGTGAAGATCTCGTCGTACAGCGGAGCTGCGTCGTCGTCGAGGCGATACCACAACGGGATCGGCACGCCGAAGAAGCGCTGCCGGCTGATCAACCAGTCACCGTTCAAACCGCCGACCCAGTTCTGGTAGCGGTTGTGCATGTATGGGGGATGCCATTTCAGCTCCTCGCCGCGCCGGAGCAACGCGTTGCGGAGCGGTTCGTCGCGGCCACCGTTGCGGATGTACCACTGGCGGGTCGCGACGATTTCGAGTGGTCGTGATCCGCGCTCGTAGAACTTCACCGGGTGGCTGATGGGACGGGGCTCGCCGAGCATCTCGCCCGACTCGGTGAGCATCTCGACGATCTTGCGCTGTGCTTGCTTCGGCGCCAGGCCGGCGACTTGGGCGTACGCCGCCTCGCCTGCAGGTGACGTGATCCACGGCGGCGTGTCGATGGCCATCCGCCCGTCGAATCCGATCAGCGCACGCGACGGCAGGTTGAGCTCGCGCCACCAGGTGACGTCGGTGGTGTCGCCGAACGTACAGATCATGGCGATGCCGGTGCCCTTCTCGGGATCGGCGAGATGATGGGCGAGCACCGGTACCTCGACCTCGAACAGGGGAGTTCGCACCGTGGTGCCGAACAACGGCTTGTAGCGGGCATCGTCGGGGTGGGCGACCATCGCCACGCAACTGGCCAGCAACTCCGGCCGAGTGGTGTCGATCTGCAGGTCTCCATCACTAGCCGCCCCATCTTTGGCACTGCGATGGAACGCAATCTTGTGGTAGGCCCCGGGCACATCGCGGTCTTCCATCTCGGCCTGCGCGACGGCGGTGCGCTCGTCGATGTCGTACAGCGTCGGCGCGTCTTGTTGGTACGCCTCGCCGCGGGCCAGGTTGTGCAGGAACGCCAACTGGCTGACCCGCTGGGAACGCTCGCCGATCGTGGTGTAGAGGAATGACCAGTCGATGGAGATTCCCAGCCGGCGCACGAGTTGTTCGAACACTTCTTCGTCCTCGTGGATCACGCTGTGGCAGAGGCTGACGAAGTTAGGACGGCTGATCGGGATGGCGCGGTGGTCTTTGGGGACATCACCGTTGTACGGCGCGACGAAATCGGGGTCGTACGGCAGCGACGGATCACACCGGACACCGGTGACGTTCTGCACGCGGCGTTCGGTTGCCAATCCGTTGTCGTCCCATCCGATCGGATAGAAGACGGTCTTGCCGCGCATGCGCTGAAAGCGGGCGATGGTATCGGTATGGGTGTAGCTGAACACGTGGCCGATGTGCAGCGAACCACTGGCTGTTGGCGGTGGCGTGTCGATCGCGAATACCTCATCGCGGCTTGCAGAACGATCGAAGCGATAGGTGCCGTCGGCCTCCCACCGCTGCATCCAGCGAGTCTCGATGCCGTCGAGCGACGGCTTCTCAGGGATCTTCGACGCGATATCAGGCATGGTTCGCCAAGGCTACCGACCACCTGGTGCAGGCAGATCTGTGATTTCAAGACCAATGTGTCTACATTCGATGATAATGTGTACACATGGATGTCGGTGTGCGCGAATTGAAGCAACATCTCTCCGACTACCTCGACCGCGTGGAGCGCGGCCAGACCATCACGATCACCGAACGGGGCCGTCCGAAGGTGATGCTCGTGCCCCTTCCAGGCGGTGGCGATCGACTGGCGGATGGGATCGCCGAGGGCTGGATCACGCCAGCTGTGAAGCCGCGTTCACCTGGTGCTCCAAAGCGGTTTCGATCGGTCGAACCAATCATCGACCTTCTCGATCGTGATCGCGGCGACTGACCACACCGATGACGACCTACGTCGACTCGAGCGCACTACTCAAGAACTATTTCGCTGAGCCCGACTCGTCACTCGCCGAGCGCCTACTCAACAGCGACTCCGTTCTGGTAACCAGCTGGGTGACGTTTGTCGAGGTTCGACGCAATCTCGCCCGTGCATTGCGCGGCGCCGAGCTCCGAGAGGCCAAGGAGCAATTCGCCGCGGACCTGGACTCGATGGCACTAGTCATTGTCGACGAGGCGGTATGTCGCGGCGCAGCTCAGATCGGCGAGCAACTTGGGATTCGATCACTCGACGCAATTCAGCTCGCGAGTGCGCAGCGGTTGGCCATCCCCTCGCTGCCGTTCGTCACCTTCGATCTTCGGCAGGCGCAGGCGGCTCGTTCACTCGGCTTTGCCGTGCTCGGAAGTTGATCGCGCCACTCAGGGTTGACGCAGGGCCGTCCGCAGGCGATCCGACCAATCGACCGTCTCTGTCGACACTCCACGAGCGTGCAATTCGCGGCGCTGCGCTGCGAGGTCAATTGCGGCATCGGCCGCTCCGATCTCCGCCAGCCACACTTCGATCTCTCCACGCAGGTGCGAAGCCAGGGCGGGGCTGGCCCCACCCGTGCTGACCGCGACCGTGACCTCGCCGTCTCGCGCCACCGCCGGCAACGTGAAGGTGCAGTTTGCCGGGTCGTCGGCGGAGTTCACCCAGATCCCGCGAGCGGTGGCGTCGGCCGAGACTGCAGCGTTGACGGCCGGGTCGTCGGTGGCGGCTATGACTAAACGCACATCGCCAAGATCTGCGGATTCGTATCCCCGCAAGACGACGTGAACCGGCATCGAGCGGATCGAATCGATCGCTGATTTGGCGACGACGGCGACCTCGGCACCTGCCTGGAGCAGGCCTTCGATCTTGCGGTGGGCGACCCGCCCTCCGCCGACGACAAGCACCGGCACGCCGGTCAGATCGAGCATGATCGGATAGTCGAACGCCACTTCGGAAGGCTACCAACGATCAATTGCACCAATCTTGATCGAATTAGTCGTAATTAGGTAGGATGCCGGGGTGAGCCTGCTCCAAGCCCCCGACAACGTCGAGCAGTTGCACCCCTCCGACGTGATGCGCTGGGCGTTCGAGACGTACGGCGTCGACAATGTAGCCGTCACGTCGAGCTTCGAAGATGCCGTGCTCGTGCACCTCGCGGTCAGCGCCAACCCGAGAGCCGACATCGTGCTGCTCGACACCCAGTACCTGTTCGCCGAGACGTTGTGGCTTGCCGAGGAGATGCAGAACCGCTTCGACATCAACCTCCGCGTCGTCACTCCTCGTCCCGAGATTCATCGAGACAATCTGTGGCAGACCGACGTCGAGGGATGTTGCGCAGTGCGCAAGGTCGAGCCGCTCAATCGTGCGCTCGAGGTCAAGGCCGCGTGGATCACCGGAGTCCGCCGCGCCGATGGCCCGACCCGCGCCAACGCGCCGGTGGTCACATACGACATCGGTCGCAACTTGGTCAAGATCAATCCGCTGGCCACGTGGACCGACGACGACATGTCGCTGTATGCCGAGATCAATCAACTGCCGGCCAATCCGCTCAGTGAGCGCGGCTATCCATCGATTGGATGCTGGCCATGCACCCGGCCAGTCGCCGAGGGCGAGGATCGTCGCGGCGGTCGG
>JAENVT010000164.1 GCA_016650435.1 Ilumatobacteraceae bacterium | reverse complement strand
GTGTTGTGGGGCGGGCGCGAAGGATATGAGACCCTGCTCAACACCGACATGAAGCGCGAGCTCGACCAGCTCGGCCGGTTCATGAACCTCGTCGTCGAGTACAAGCATGCAATCGGTTTCGACGGCACGCTGTTGATCGAACCGAAGCCGATGGAGCCGACCAAGCACCAGTACGACTACGACGTCGCCACCGTGTACAGCTTCTTGCAGAACTACGGCCTCGAGAACGAGATCAAGGTCAACATCGAGGTCAACCACGCCACGCTGGCCGGGCACGACTTCCACCACGAGGTCGCGACCGCGGTCAACAACGGCATCTTTGGCTCGATCGACGCCAACTCCGGCGACGATCGACTCGGGTGGGACCTCGACCGCTTCCCGGTCAGCGTCGAGCAGATGACACTCGGCATGCTCGAGATCCTCCGCGGCGGCGGTTTCACCACCGGTGGTCTGATGTTCGACTGCAAGCTGCGGCGCCAGTCGGTCTCTCGCGATGACCTGTTCATCGGCCACATCGGTGCGATGGACGTGATGGCCCGATCACTACTCGCTGCAGCGTCGATCATCGACGAGGGCGAGCTCGACTCGCGGCGTGCTGCTCGGTACGCAGACTGGAACGCTGAGAAGAACCTGCTCAGCGGGACGGTGACGCTCCAGCAGATCCACGACGAGTTGGTGGCCGCAAACGTCGAGCCAGCCCATATCAGCGGCCGGCAAGAAGAGTTGGAGCGTCTCGTCGCCCGCCACATCGACCTCGCTCGCTAGCTCGCAAGCTTGACCCAACGAATCGGAGCAAACAGATGGCGTCGGTAGCTCTCGACAAGATCAACAAGGTGTACGAGAACGGGTTCCACGCGATCCATGACCTGAGCCTGAGCGTCGACGACGGCGAGTTCATCGTCCTCGTCGGGCCGTCGGGCTGCGGCAAGTCGACCGCCCTGCGAATGATCGCGGGGCTCGAGACGATCACCGATGGGGTGATGCGCATCGGCGACCGCATCGTCAACGACATCGCCCCGAAGGACCGTGACATCGCCATGGTCTTCCAGAACTACGCGCTCTACCCGCACATGACGGTGCGCGAGAACATCGGGTTCGCGCTCAAGTTGGCAAAGACCAGCAAGGCCGACATCGACGCTCAGGTTCGCAAAGCTGCTGGCGTCCTGGAGCTCACCCAACTGCTCGATCGCAAGCCGGGTCAGCTGTCAGGCGGGCAGCGTCAGCGCGTGGCGATGGGGCGAGCAATCGTTCGTCAACCCGCTGCGTTCTTGATGGACGAGCCCCTTTCGAACCTCGACGCCAAGCTTCGGGTCCAGATGCGCGCCGAGATCGCCTCCCTCCAACGCACCCTCGGGGTCACCACGGTGTACGTCACTCACGATCAGACCGAGGCCATGACGATGGGTGATCGGGTGGCGGTGCTGAAGGACGGCTACCTCCAACAGGTCGATACACCGCAGAACCTGTACGACCATCCTTCCAACGTGTTCGTCGCGGCGTTCATCGGATCGCCCTCGATGAACCTCTACGACGCGGTGGTCACCATCGCGGGCGACAGCGGACTCATTCAGCTGGGCAGTCAGCAACTGCAGCTGGCACCCGAATCACTCGCCGATCGGCCTGCCCTGCGCACCTACGACTCGCGTCCGATCGTTCTCGGCGTTCGCCCGGAAGACTTCGAGGACGCGTCGATGGCTCACAACACAGGCGACGGAAGTTCGCTGAAGGCGCGCGTCACCCTGCTCGAGTCGCTGGGCTCCGAGATCATGGCGCACTTCGCGCTCGATGCAACGCGCGTCGATTCCGGCGACCCTGACGGAGCCCAAGAGACCGCGGTGACCGGCGCGTCGAATGCCGTCGGCCGATTCCACCCCCGATCACGCGTGCGGGTCGGCGACACCATTGAGGTCGCTGTCGGCGTCGAGAACCTCCACTTCTTCGACCACGACACGCACGAGGCGATCTGGGACTGAACGCGAAACGCGTCCCGCTCGAAGCGCGGATGGTTGTGCCGGGAAGTGCGCACTTTCAACGCGGACAGGGTGCTCCGAAAGTGCGCACTTCGGCTGGGGCTCCTCCGTTGGCCGCCGTGGCGAGGCCAGGGATCCGTCCACTTCAGGATCCTCCGGGTGTTGCGAATCGTCTGTGACGATACGAGACGTCGTTCGTTGTCGATCTGGGTGCCACTCGTCGACACAGGTCCAGGTCGGAGGCGAGTGTGGCGCCCAGATCGGATGAAGCGACGGCCAAATCGTCACGGACGGTTCGGCACTACTGCAGTTTCGGGCCCCGCCGTAGGTACCCGTTGTGGTCGGTGCTCGTGACGAGAAGTGAGGCCAGGCAGGAAATATCCGGCACAGGAGGCTGTCGCATGAATCGCCGGCTAGTCGGCGATTCTTTGTCGGCTGCTCAAGGTTTGTCGGCGTCGGCGTCCGTGATGTCGTGACCGGTGCTGATGCGTCGGGTGTGTAGGTGTCTCAGGTGGCGAGGTTGGCGTGTCGCCAGAGCTTGAGCAGGTTGTGGGTGGCGGTGATCAGTTTCCATTCGCTGTCGGCAGCGACGATCCCGCGTCGTGACATGACGCGGATCCGACGGTTGTGCTTGATCTGTGCGAACACCGGCTCAACGGACGCGGCCCGTTTCTTGTAGAGCCGTTTCCCGCGTGGAGTGGCCAGCTTGACGGCCATGGTCGTGGTCAGCGACTCGGCTTGTCCACCACGTCGGTGTCGCAGCATGTGGTTTACGTGACTGCGGGTCACCCCAAGTTCCCGGGCAGCCTCGCCGCTGTCGATCTCGCCGGCTTCGACCCGGGCCAACAGAGCAGAACGGGCCGTGTTCTGCTCGGCGATCTGGCCGAGCTTGCGGGACTTTCCAGGTGCGATCAGCGATTCGACACCGGCAAGGTGCACGTTGCCGTCGCTCCAGTAGCCGGCATCAGCCAACACGGTGCGAACCCGACCGCTCACGCCAGCTCGGCGAAGATTCGTCTTCGCGGCGCCGATCATCGGCGCGAACGAACCAGCATCGGTGGTCCTGTTGGTGATATCCGCGGCCACCACATACTGATCTTCGGTCACGACGGTCTGAGCGTTGTAGCCCTGGATGAAACCGTCCTTGGTTGGCATCAACCGGCTGTCCGGGTCGGTCGTGTTCGCATGCCGACGCGATTGATGCTTGGGGGTGTCGGGCTTAGGCCGGCGACCACGCAACGGCCGACCAGTGGCGGCTTCGCGTTCGGCGCGGCGTTCCAGGTGGGCTTCGAATGACTTGTCTTTGGCTTCAGCTTCTAACTCGTCGAGCAACTCGCGCAACCGTGCCCGACGACGCGGACCACGACCCTTGAGGTCATCAGGAACCACACCATCATCGCTATCGGCGGCCTGCGCGTCCTCGGCAGCGTCGACCGCTGCAGCCTCGTCGAGGATCTCCGCAGCGAGTTGCTCAGCGGTGCGGTTCGCGTCCCGCGACGCACTCGCGGTGATCTTGGTTCCATCGATCGCCAACAGCCCAACACGCAACACACCAGCGCGTGCGCACAACGCAAGGACCTGACCGAACAGGCCAGCGATCGCCTCGGCATGCGAGACCCGGAACCGGGCGATCGTGGCATGGTCCGGAACCTGGTTCGCGGCCACCACACGAAACGCGACATCTTCCACACAACGACGCTGAATGCCGCGACTCGACCGCTCCCCGACCGCATACGCGTACACCAACAAGGCGACCATCATCGCTGGGTGATACGCCGCACCACCCCGACCATCGACCCGATAGCCGTCCATGAACCCGCACAGATCGAGCTCATCGACAGCATCGAGCACGAACCACGCCAAATGATCCTCCGGCAACCAATCCGCGACAGACGGCGGCATCAACAACAGCTGTTCCCGATCAACCCCAACAAAGTTGTACGACACCAACCAATCATGCACCGCGCCGCGAAACGCGGGCAGGACAGTCAGGATTCATGCGACAGCCTC
>JAENVT010000163.1 GCA_016650435.1 Ilumatobacteraceae bacterium | reverse complement strand
TGCGTCATCCACGATTTTGGTGTTGGTCCGCGTGTTGTCGGTGAACACGTCGTCGGCATCGATTGCCTGGTGAAACTGGAAAAATTCTGGATCGAGCGTCGCCGCGAGCGCGGAGATGGTCATGGCCTCTTCGGGGTCGGCGAGCTCGGCGCCGATCGAGCAGCACCCTTGGTTGAGATGTTCGGCGGGCACGTCGAGGATTCCCTTGCAGCCGCGTCCCCAGATGCAGGTCCAGTTGGAAGTCAGGAAGCTTCGATCCAACCGCCAGGTGACGTGGCCTTCGGCGATCTCCTCGCAGTCGCCCGTCTCGTCGCTCACCCGGCCGTCCGCAACCGGCTCTCGAAGTCCTCATGGTTGACGTACGCGC
The DNA here is from genome assembly GCA_016650435.1 of Ilumatobacteraceae bacterium. The sequence goes on along the minus strand of JAENVT010000163.1, from coordinate 5,128 downwards.
CGCACATCGTCCGTTTGCCAGAGTAGGCATACCGGCCATGCAGCGCCCGCCAGTTGTCGAACAGCAGGGCTTCACCCGGTCGCAGCACCTGACGCCAGTGCATCAATTGGCTGTTGGCCAACTTGTCGAAGGCGCGCAACGCGTCGTACAGGCGAGCCATGTCGTCGACCGGCAGCAGGAACGGCGCACGGTCACTGTTGTTGTACGAAACTTGAACCAAGGTTCCGTTGTGATCGTGACGGAACACCGGCCGGGCGGCCATCAGATGCGCACCGTCGCCGATGTATTGCCCCGGAATCGCGACGGTCGACAACACCTCGAACAACTCTGGCTGCGTTGACCGAAGCACCTCGGCAATCTTGAAACCGTCGACCAATGTCGAGTCGCCACCGGTGCCGTCGAAGTGGAGACAGTGCAGCATCTGCAACCCCGGCGCATCGTGGCTGTAGGTGCCGTCGGTGTGCGAAGACAAATGCGTCGTGGTGTACGCCAGATCGGCCCTCGAGAGATCATCCGTGAACACCCAGAAGCCCCCGAAGATCGTTTCGCGCACGTACCCAACTCGACGGATCAGCGCCTCAGTCGCTGCCGCGGTTGCCGGAGTACCCGTGACCAACGCGAACCCAGACACGGCCACGGTCGACAGCCACTGATGCACACCCTCGTCGCTATCCATCACGAGCTCATAGTCGATGCGTAATGGGGCGTCGGCGATCGCGGCGGCATCCCACAACACGGGTCCCGGCGCCGCGCCGAGGCGCGCAGTATTCGGGGAACGGAAGCGGCGAAGGAACTCGACAGGCACCTCCGAGACCTCGGTGTTGCCGTGCCAGGAGATCCGGGCAATGCCGTTGTCGGTGGTCGCCGACACACCGCGTAGGTCGGGGGGCAACGACGCGGTTTCTAGTTGGCGTTGCTGAGTGACCGGATGGATCGTGGCCGGGTCTTGAGCATGATCGCGCAGCCACAGCCACGGATACCAACTCTCCACACCGTCGTCCCATGTGACGTGGAGGCACGAGTCGGTCGGTCGGATCTGGTCGATGGTTGCCACACCACAATTCTGCCAGCAAGCTGCAAGGCTGAAGCGGTGACGACGGAAAACTACGACCTCATCATCGTCGGCAGCGGATCTGGCAACTCGGTGATCAGCGACGAGATGGATGGATGGAAAATCGCCATCGTTGAACGGTGGACGTTCGGTGGAACCTGCCTGAACCGTGGTTGCATCCCGTCGAAGATGTTCGTCTACGCCGCCGATGTTGCCGAATCGGCTGCCAACGACAACGATCCCAAATTCGGGGTGACCACCAGCTTCACAGCGGCTGACTGGCCGTCGATGGTGCGGCGCGTCTTCGGCCGCATCGACCCGATCGCCGGAGGAGGCCTGCAGTATCGGTACAGCTTGCCGAACGTGACGGTCTACGAAGGAAACGCCACCTTCGTCGGCGAACGCACGCTGGAGGTGAACGACGTGACGATCACAGCTGACCGAGTGGTTCTCGCCACCGGTGCCCGATCGTTCATCCCGAACATTCACGGCATCGACGAAGTCCCGTATCACACCAGCGACACCATCATGAGAATTGCCCATCAACCGAAGCATCTCATCGTCCTGGGCGGCGGCTTCATCGCCGCCGAGCTCAGTCACGTCTTCAAATCGCTGGGCACGCGTGTCACCATCATCAACCGCGGTCATCGGTTGCTCCGCGCTGAGGATCACGACATCTCGGCGCGATACACCGAACTCGCCGCGGAGCGTTTCGAGCTCCTGCTCGGGGCCACCGTGCCGCGGGTCTACATGACGGCCGAGGGTGTGGGCCTGCGAGTGACCACTGCAGACGGCGACACGATGGTGGAAGGCGACACGCTATTGGTGGCCGCCGGACGGCAACCCAACGGTGACAACATCGACGCCGCGAAGGCCGGTATCAAACTCGGATCATTGGGAGAGGTGATCGTCGACGAGTACGGACGAACGTCCGCTGACGGCGTGTGGGCACTAGGAGACGTCAACGGTCGCTACCAGTTGAAGCACATGGCCAACGGCGAGGCCAAGGTCATCAATCACAACCTGCTTCATCCCGACGATCTGCAGGCCCTCGACACTCGTCCCGCCCCGCATGCGGTTTTCGGTAGCCCGCAGATCGGTTCGGTCGGGCCGACCGAGGCCGAGGCTCGTGACCTCGACCGCCCGATTTCCGCGATCAGCCACAACTACAGCGGCGCCGCATACGGCTGGGCGATGGAAGACACCGGAAGCTTCTGCAAGTTGATCGGCGATCCGTCGACCCGAACACTTCTCGGTGCGCACGTGATCGGGTACCAGGCGTCAGTGCTCGTGCAGCTGCTGGTGCAGGGGATGCATCTCGGCAACACCGTCGACGAGATGGCAACGGGTCAGATCTGGATCCACCCAGCGTTGTCGGAAGTTGCCGAGCAGGCACTCCTGAAGCTGGTCGACGCGTTCGACGGTGCGTGAGAGTTCTCACCCTGCTTTAACTCAGCTTCGGTAGGTACCTCACCTGCGAGGTTGATGATGCCATTCATCAATCCCTACCAAAATTGGAGAGGTACATGAACAAGAAGCTTGCAGGAACGGGCCTGGCGATCGGTTTGGTCGCTGGGGCAGGCGCTGGTCTGATTCTCGAGTTGTCCGGCAACGCCGGTGCAGCACCCGGGGTCGCGGTGACCGCAGCGGTCGGCGACTCGACTGCCGACACCACAGCGACGTCCGACACGACCGCCATTACCGACACGTCGGGAACGGCCTCCGCTGATCCGGTACGTCCTGACCCGACGACCAAGTTGGGCGAGGTGCTGAAGCCGCTCGTCGACGACGGCACGATCACGCAGGACCAGGCCGACAAGGTGATCGCGGCAATCGTCGCAGCCCGTCCGGCCGACGGTCCAGGTGGCCATCGTGGCCCCGGCGGTCCCGGCGGTGTCTTCGAAGGTCGCATCTTCGGCGCCGGCCTCGATGTCGTCGCAACCACGCTTGGCATGACGACTGATGAAGTACGCACAGCTATGCAGGGCGGTCAGACGATCGCCGACCTGGCAGTCAGCAAGGGCAAGACCGCCCAGGACGTGATCGACGCTGTTGTCGCCGCGGCGACAACGAAGATCAACGACCAGGTCACCGCCGGCAACCTCACCCAGGCCCAGGCCGACAAGCTGATCGCCAACGTCCCCACGATTGCCGCTGACTTTGTCAACAACGTGAAGACCCCCGGTGGTCCCGGCTTCGGGCCAGGGTTCGGCGGCCCACAGTTCGGTGGCCCAGGACGTGGCGGCAACGACAACGACGCCGACGATTCCACCACCGCCACGGCGCCTTCCGACACCACAGTCACCACTGTCGGTAGTTGAAGTTCTCGGCCAGGCCGGGATGGTTCCCCCCTCACCATCCCGGCCGGTCAGAATGAGTACCCATGAGCGCCCGAGTATTGATTGCCGACGATGATCGGGCCATTCGCGACGCCTTGACCCGTGCCCTCGGTCTCGAGGGCTACGACGTTGTCCAGGCGAACGACGGCAACACTGCGCTTTCCCTCATCGAGTCGACTCAGCCCGACGTGGCCATCCTCGATGTGATGATGCCCAACATCGACGGGCTGACCGTCTGTCGAGTTCTACGGGCAGAGCGCAATCGACTTCCGATCTTGATGCTGACTGCTCGCACCGAGACCCCCGACCGCGTTGCCGGGCTCGATGCCGGCGCCGACGACTACCTCGCCAAGCCATTCGATCTCGACGAGTTGCTGGCGTGGCTTCGGGCCTTGTTGCGTCGAACCAAGTCCGACGATGGCGCCGACAGCGATGCCGTGCAGCTCGTCGACCTTCGTCTCGATCCGACATCTCGACGGGTGTGGCGCGGCGAGCGTGAGATCGATCTGTCGAAGACCGAATTCGATCTGCTCGAGCTGTTGCTGCGCAACCAGGGCATCGTGCTCGACCACTCCACGATCTACGACCGCATCTGGGGCTACGACTTCGGCCCAGACAGCAAGAACCTGGCCGTGTACATCTCCTACCTTCGGCGCAAGCTGGAGACGCCCGGTGAATCGAAGTTGATCCACACCGTTCGTGGTGTGGGGTATTCGGCCCGGCCGTCGTGAGCCTGCGCCTCAAGATCGTCCTCGCGTTGGTGCTGTTGGCAACGTGCGCGACAGCGGCTGTTGGTTTTTCGTCGTACGTCAGCACGCGTCACGAGTTGAACGAAGCGGTCGACACCTCGCTGCGCGACGCCGCATCCAACCTCGGACGTGGACCGGGCCCTGGTGGTGGTTTCGGGTCCGATGATGGCCGTGGCTCCCCGCCGCGTGTGTTCGATGCGGTGCTCGCCCAGGTCATCACTGCCGATGGCACCATCCTCCGATCGCCGCAGTCCGGCGACCTGCCGGTTGACGCAGCCGATCTTGCGATTGCCGATGGATCGGATACCACGGCGAGCACCCCGCGTGACGTGACCGTCGGCGGCGAGGCATTTCGCATGCTGACGGTGCCGGTCCAAGGCGGAGGCGCCGTGCAAATTGCACGCTCGGCACGCGAGACAGAGCGAGCGTTGTCGGTGATCCGACAGCGGACGCTGTTGTCTGTCAGTTTGGTCATCGCCGCGGCAGCAATCGCCGGATGGCTGATCGGACGTCAGGTCACCCGCCGTCTGGTCAGACTGACGCAGGCCGCCGACGACGTCGCAACCACCGGACGACTCGATGTCGCGGTGCCGGTCAGCGGCTCCGACGAGACCGGCCGCCTGGGATTGGCGTTCAACGGCATGCTCGGCGCGTTGGCGCGCAGCCGCGACCAGCAACATCAATTGGTGCAGGATGCCGGGCACGAGTTGCGTACTCCGTTGACCAGTCTTCGCACCAACGTTGCGGTGTTGCGCCGGCTGCAGAACCTTGCTCCCGAAGAGCGACAGCAACTGGTCGACGATCTCGACAGTGAGACGAAAGAGTTGACCGCGCTCGTCAACGAGTTGGTCGAGTTGGCCACCGACCGCCGCGACGACGAGCCGGCGCAGGAGTGCGATCTCGACGCGCTCTGCGAACACGCTGCCGCTCGTGTGCGCCGGCGCACCGGACGACAGATCACGGTTGCCGGTGACGGGTCGCTGGTTTCC
>JAENVT010000162.1 GCA_016650435.1 Ilumatobacteraceae bacterium | reverse complement strand
GGGCGGCTCTGATAGAACCACTACACGTGAATTCGGCCACAATCGTCCCACCCGACGTCAGTCGACTCACTCAAGCATTCCGGTTGATTCGCGGCCTGTTACGGCACCACAAGCGCTTGTTTTTCACCGCTGTCGGTTGTGCAGCGGTGTACGCCTCGTGCACCGTGTTTTCGTCTGTCGTCGTCCGCCTCATCATCGACAAGGTCATCGTGCCCCGCTTCGAAGATGGGCACGTCGCCGCCCGCCGGGTGGTCGGCATCCTCGGGCTGCTGGTGATCGTTGGCGTCGTTCGCGCCGTCGGTGTGGTTGGCCGGCGCATGTGGGCTGGCCGCACGGCCTGGCGTGTGACCGAGTCATTGACCGCTGAGGTCATCGAGCGCGTCGTTGCCCAGCCCGTGCCATGGCATCGACAGCAGCGAACGGGCGACATCATCACCCGCGCCGGCGTCGACGCCGAAGCAGCGACTCACGTGCTGAACCCGCTGCCGTTCGCATCCAGCGTCGTCCTGATGCTGATTCTCTCGGCGGTGTGGTTGCTGATCACCGACATCTGGCTGGGACTTGCGGCCGTGGCGGTCTTCCCGCTTCTGATTGCACTCAACCTGACGTACCAGCGACGTGTCGACAAGTTCTACGACGCCGCTCAAGAAGAACTGGGCAAACTGAGCGAGGCTGTGCACGAGAGCTTCGACGGTGTCACCGTCGTGAAGTCGTTCGGTGCCGAGAGCCGCGAGACCGAGCGCCTCTCGGTGATCGCTTCTCGGCTGCGAAATGCTCGCTTCGGAGCAATCAGCCTCCGCAGCACGTTCGAGGCATTGCTCGACGGTGTGCCGACGATCGTCAACATCTTCCTGCTGGTTGTCGGCGCGTACCGCGTGCGCAGCGGGGCGATGACCATTGGTGAGCTCACCAGCTTCATCTACCTGTTCACCCTGCTGGTCTTTCCGTTGCGCCTGATCGGTTTTGCCTTGTCGGAGCTGCCGTACTCCATCGCCGGATGGAACCGCATTCGCGAGTTGCTCGACCAGCCGCTGATGTCTGACCCTGCTCTGACACTGCGACGTCATCCTGGCAACAGCATCGATTTGCACGACGTCACCTACGACCACGACGACAGCCGCGAGGTGCTGCGAGGTGTCGAGGCGACGATCCCGGGTGGTCGCACGGTCGCCGTCGTCGGCTCCACCGGTTCGGGCAAGACCACGTTGCTGCACCTGATCGCCGGCTTGATCGCGGTCGACTCCGGATCGATCACCGTGCCGGAGGAGGGCTGCGCGCTGGTGTTCCAAGAACCGTTCTTGCTGGCGGGATCCGTACGCGAAAACGTAGCAATGGGTCGCGAGGTCAGCGACGACGAGATTCGAACGGCGCTGCACGCCTCGGAGGCAGATTTTGTCGACAACTTTGCAGATGGTCTCAGCACCATGGTCGGCGAACGCGGCGTCGGTCTCAGCGGTGGGCAGCGGCAACGCATCGCCCTCGCTCGGGCTCTTGTAGGGCGACCAGTTGCGCTGCTGCTCGACGACACGACGTCGTCATTGGATCCGGGGACCGAGGCGCGAGTGTTGGCCAATCTTCGCGACACCTTGCGCGACGCGACAGTCGTTGCCGTCGCGTCGCGTCCGTCGACCATCGCACTGGCAGACGACGTCTTGTATCTCGCCGATGGCCAGGTCGTTGCCCATGGGCGTCACGACGACCTGTTGATCTCGGTGCCGGACTACCGCCACCTGATGGAGGCGTTCGAGCACGAACGCGCCGAGCAAGTTGTGGAGGCGTTGCCGTGACCGAGCCACAGAGCCGCTGGACGGCTGTGCAAATGATCGGCAAGGGGGTCGATGCCGCCCCGGCATTGCGTCGCGGCATCGGTGCGACCTTCGGGCTGGCCATGGTCGGCTCCGCCGGGAGGGTCGTCATACCGATCCTGGTGCAGCAAGCGATCGACCGTGGCCTGCAAAAAGACAAAGTTGACGTCGGCGTGATCACCGTGCTCGGCCTGATCGGCCTCGCCGTGATCCTCGTCGCCACCATCGCCCAGCGCACAGCCGTGGCGCGCCTCGGCCGCCGTAGCGAAGAAGCGTTGTACACGCTGCGCGTGCGGCTGTTCGAACACATACATCGACTGAGCCTCGCCGACCACGGCGAGGAGCGAAAGGGCGCGCTCGTCGCCCGCGTCACCAGCGACGTTGAGACGCTCTCACAGTTCTTCTCGTGGGGCGCCTTGGCGTGGTTGCTCGACGGGACGTTGATGGTGATGGTCGCCGGCGTGATGCTGGCCTACGACTGGATGCTGGCCCTTGTCGCGTTCGCGACTGCGGCCCCGCTTGCATTTGTGTTGCGCAGTGTTCAGCGCCATCTCGTCGCGGCGTACGACACGGCCAGAACGCGCAACGCCGACGTGCTCACGTCCGTGAGTGAAGTCGTCTCCGGTTCGGAAACGATTCACGCCTATGGCGCCGGCGCTCACTACGCGGCGTTGACCAAGCGTTCGAGCCACGAGCGCTCGAACGCCTTCATCCGCGCCAACACGATTGGTGCGTTCCTCTTCCCATCGGGCGAGGTCTTCAGCGTGCTGACCGTCGCCGCTGTCGTCAGTGTGGGTGTCATCCGCGGCCCCGGCACCGGATTGACGTCGGGTGCGCTGGTCGGATTCATCTTCTTGACCTACCGATTCCTCGAGCCGATTGCAGAGTTCACCGAGGTGATCGACCAGACTCAGACGGCTGTGGCCGGTCTTCGTCGCGTCCTCGGCGTGCTTGACAATCCCATCGGGCCGCCAGAGCCGGCACACCCGGTCACGCTGCCGCAGGGCGTGCTGGGCGTCGGCATCGAGAACGTGACGTTCGGCTATCGCAGCCGAGGTGACGAGGACGAAGCAACGGTGTTGTTCGATGTCAACGCCGAAATCCCCGCCGGTCAGCAGGTTGCAATCGTCGGCGAGACGGGTTCGGGCAAGACCACCCTTGGTCGTCTGATCGCACGGTTCGCCGATCCCATCATCGGTACGGTTCGTCTCGGTGGTGTGCCGCTGACTGCCGTCGCCAACGACGAGTTGCGCACGCGCCTCGTCGTGGTGCCCCAAGAGCCGTTCCTGTTCGACGGAACCATTGCCGCCAACCTTGGTTTTGCCCGGCCGATGTTGAGTATCCCGAACCTCGAGCAGGCAATAGTCGAACTCGATCTCAGTGATTGGCTGGAGACGCTTCGCGATGGTCTGTTCACGCAGGTCGGTCAGCGCGGCGACCAACTCTCTGCGGGCGAGCGTCAACTCGTCGCGTTGGTCAGGGCATCACTCGTCGATCCCGACGTGTTGGTGCTCGACGAGGCGACCTCGTCGGTCGATGCCCTCACCGAGGTCCGCATCGGCAGGGCGCTCGACAAGTTGGCAGCCGGTCGTACAACCATTGCGATCGCCCACCGCTTGTCAACCGCGGCTCGCGCTGATCGGGTCATGGTCTTGGAGCACGGGCGTCTCGTCGAGGACGGGTCCCACGCCGAACTGCTGTTGGCAGGCGGCCCGTACTCGCGGATGTACGAAGCGTGGATCGCGGCGACAGCTTCGACTCAGTAGCCGTCGTGCGCCGCGTCCGTAGCCCTCGTGTCGGCGAGAGGTCTGGTGTGGCACGGGTGGAACCCCGTGCCACACCCGCCTAGTCGAACGATCAGCTCTGCCGGCCCTCTGGCGCCCTACGAAGGAACATCAGGGCATAGGCGCTGATCAGAATCAGCGATACCTCGGTGCTGATGGAGGCCAACCCGAGCGCCTCCGTCCAGTTGCCGATGTCGTCGGCCGCGCCAGTGAGCCCGACCGATCGGCTGACGATGTACCCAGCAAGTGGAGCGAGCCCGCAAAGACCGGCGAACAGCCAAACGAGCGTTCCCGAGCGGTGCACGAGGCCGAAGGCGGCAACGATGCAGCCGGCAATCAGCGCTGTGAACATCCATCCCTGGGCGACGTTCTCTTTGAACTTGTCGAAG
>JAENVT010000161.1 GCA_016650435.1 Ilumatobacteraceae bacterium | reverse complement strand
GTTCCAACTCAACTTCTGAGTGATGAACCGCGAACACCCGCCCTGTTTGAAGATCTGCGGCAGCGTCGCCGGGTAGCCGAACACGTCCGGGATCCAAATGACCGAACTGCGCATCCCGAACCGCGACTCGAAGTAGCGCTGTCCGAACGCCAACTGGCGCACGATGCTCTCGCCACTTGGAAGGTTCATGTCGGGCTCGACCCACATGCCGCCGACGGGATGCCACTGGCCGCTGGCAACCTTGTCGCGGATGTCTTCGAAGATGGTCGGGTAGCCGCGTTCGATCCAGTCGTACTGGGCAGCTTGCGAGCAGGTGAAGTGATAGTCGGGGTAGTCGTCCATCAACCGGATGGCCGAGGCGAACGTGCGCGCACATTTGCGTTGCGTCTCGCGGATCGGCCACAGCCAGGCGGAGTCGATGTGGGCGTGACCGACAGCGACGACTCGGTGCGCGCCCGCCCGTGCACCAAGGTCGAGCGCCGGCCGGAGCGCCCGGCGGACAGCGTCAGCTGAGCCAGCGACATCGTCGAGGTCGAGGAGGTTGAACGCGCCCTCCAATTGACGAAGTACGCGTATGCGTCGGGCCTCGTCCAGTGGCAGCGCACGAGCGAGCCCCAGCAACACGTCAGCATCGAATAACAGCCCGAGAACGGTGTCGTCGCGACATCCGAGCGCAGCCTGGCGCAGCCGGTACAGCGCCTTGTCGCCCGCGGTGGAGAGCGAACCGAGAGGCGAGGGCGTGTATCCCGGAATCGCAGGGTTCGATGCGGCCTCGACAAAGAACGTGAACGGTCCTGCCGGGAGCTGCGGCAGCGGAAGACCTGTTCGACGCGGATGGATTCCTTGCACCGGCTGGCCATCGATCCAGACCAGACCCTCTGACTGGAAACCTGCCGCATCCGGATGAAAGCCCAGGTCGATGACGGCTTCGAGCTGCGGACCCGCCATCGTCGCCGGCACGTCGATCGAGAATCGAAACCACGTCGTACCCCACGGACGGCTCCAGTGATCACCGATCGCGAACGGTCGGTAGTCACCGCCCATCGCTTCGTCGAACGACACCGGCTCGCCCGACGCGTCCCACGCTGCGACGGTCAGGGGAATCGACCCGCTGTACACAGCAGGGAGCACTCGTTCGTGCAACTCGCGCTCGATTCGACCCTCGACGAGCTTCAGATCGTTGTGCACGATGCGAGGCTAGTGATCGGGGCAATTACCCTTGTCGCATGACCGAGCGGCCCCTGACCGGCATCCGCATCCTCGACTTCACGCGAGTGCTCAGTGGACCGCATGCGACGCGCATGTTGTGCGATCTCGGCGCCGAGGTGATCAAGGTCGAACCACCCGAGGGTGACATCACGCGCATGACCAATCCGCGGGTCAACGGGTTGGCCAGCTATTTCGTGCAGCAGAATGCCGGCAAGCGCAACATCAGCCTCGACACGCGCAAGCCCGAGGCCATCGACCTGCTGTTGCGCCTCGTCGCCTTCTGCGATGTGGTGATCGAGAACTTCCGGCCCGGCGTGATGGATCGCATCGGCCTCGGCTACGACGTGGTCGCGTTCCGCAATCCGACGGTCGTCTACGCCTCCATCAACGGGTACGGGTCTGCTGGGCCGTGGGCATCGCGGCGGGCCTACGCCCCGGTGGTTGGCGCCGAAACGGGAATCACCAAAGCGCAAGGCGACGCTCGCGGTGGTGAGTATGCGAACGACGTGTTCAGCCACGCCGACGTGTACACCTCGTTGGAAACAGTCTCGGCCGTGCTAGCGGCGCTGTTCAACCGCGAGCGAACCGGTCGTGGTGATCGCATCGAGGTGACGATGGCCGAGACCATGCTGTACGTCAACGAACATGCCCACAACCAACTGTGGGACGGCGATGTCGAACCAGAATGGATCCGCAGTTTCGATCCGGCCGCCTATCCCGTGTTGACCGCAGCGAACGGCGAGAGCCTGGTGATCAGCGGCCACCCTGCCGAGCGCGGCACGTTCGACCGGTACATGACTGCGATCGGCAGACCGGATCTGATCGACGATCAGCGGTTCGTCGACGTACCATCGCGCCTTGCTCACTTCGCCGACATCATCGAGATCCTCACCGCCTGGGCGGCGAAGACATCGACACCGCAGGCAATCGAAACGGCGATGGGGGAATTCGGACTGGCGACGGGAACCTTGCGATCGCTGCGCGAGGTCTGCGACACGGATTGGGCGAAGCAACGAGGCGCGGTGGTGTCTGTCAGTGATCGCGGTGGCGGAACCATGCGAATGCCCAACTCGCCGTGGCACTTCGCCAGCGGTGACGTCGGCTTTCGCGGGGAACCTCGGTATCGCGGCGAAGACAACCGTGCTGTGCTCGGCGAACTGTTGAAGCTCGACGACGCCGAACTCGATCGACTCGAGGCCGAGGGTGTGACGTCCGCCAGGCTGCCTCGCCGATGACACTGCGGTACCCGGTCTCACCGATGAAGGCGATGATCGGCAACTTGCCACCGGACGATGAGAAATGGGCGTACGAGATCAAATGGGATGGCTATCGCACGTTGTGCTTCGTCAACAAGGATGTTGTTCGGTTGCAAAGCAGCAATCTTCTCGATGTCACAGCGAAGTACCCGGAGTTGCACGAGATTGCAGGGTCGGTGAATGCCGGATCAGCGATCATCGATGGCGAGCTCGTGGTTCTGGATCCTGACGGCCGGCCGAGGTTCGAGCTGATGCAGCAGCACGCAACGCAGGTCGCGTTCTATGTGTTCGACGTGTTGTCGGTCGATGGCCACGACACCATCGCTCTGCCATACGAGCAGCGACGCGAGTTGGTCGCCGGCCTGGTCGAGCCGGGCGCAAACTGGATGGTTCCGGCCCACCGCATCGGCGACGGTCAGGCCCTGGTTGATGCGACTGTCGAGCAAGGGTTGGAAGGCGTGATGGCGAAGCGGCTCGGCAGCACCTATCAGCCAGGAAAGCGCACGCCGAACTGGCGCAAGGTGAAGAACAGGTACACGGTGGAGATAGTCATCGGCGGCTACACGCCCGGCACTGGCAATCGCAGTTCCACATTCGGGGCGTTGCTGGTCGGCGTGGCCGGCGACGACGGTTTGAAGTTCGCCGGAGGTGTGGGAACCGGGTACAACCAGAAGACGCTCGCCGATCTCACGCCCCGACTGAAGCGTCTGCGCACCGACAAGTGCCCGTTCATGACCCTGCCGCCGCGGGAATATTCGCGCGATGCGATATGGGTCCGCCCCGAGTTGCAAGCAACTGTGGAGATTGCCGAGTTCACCAACGAGGGGTACGTGCGGCATTCCAGCTTCACAGGATTGATCGAGTAGCGCATGCTGACCCGCGACGATGCGACGGCGTTGGACGAGGCCGATCCGCTGCGGCGGTGGAGGGACGAGTTCGTAGCCCCTGACCCTTTCTTGGTGTATCTCGACGGCAATTCCCTTGGGAGGATGCCGCACCGCACAATGTCGCGACTCTTGTCGGTGCTGAACGACGAATGGATGACAGGCCTGGTCCGTTCCTGGGATCACTGGATCGATCTCCCTATGCGGGTTGGCGACCGGTTGGCTCCGTTGATCGGAGCCTCGGCGGGCGAAGTCGTCGTCCACGACTCGACCACCGTCAACCTCTACCAACTCGTCGAAGCTGCCTGCGCGCTGCGGCCCGATCGGCGCGTGATCGCGATCAGCTCAGACGACTTTCCAACCGACCGCTATGTGGTCGCGGGGATAGCCAAGGCGCACGGTCTGCAGGTGCGCGACGACTTCGACCAGCTCGACGATGTTGCGGTTATGGTCCGGTCCGTTGTCGACTATCGCACCTCGGAGGTGGCCGACGTC
>JAENVT010000160.1 GCA_016650435.1 Ilumatobacteraceae bacterium | reverse complement strand
GTGTTCAACTGCAGGAGTTCACCGGAGTTCCCCGTTCGTCGGCCTGGTAGCCGGGCTGCCCGATACGGTTTGGTCCCGTGAGCGATGCACCCGGCGATTCCATCGTCCCTTGGCTGCCAGAGGGACGCACGCTTGTGGTGCCTGGTCGCGGCGAGCTGTTTTACCGCTTCCATCGACACGCCGACCCAGCTGCCCCGATCGCGTTCTTGTTGCACGGATGGACGGCGAGTGGAGATCTCCAGTTCTTCACCGCATACGAAGCGCTTGCCGCTCAGTTCTCCATCCTCACGTTCGACTACCGAGGTCATGGTCGTGGCCTGCGTCTCGCGGTCCATTTCGACTTGGAAGACGTCGCCGACGACGCCGCGGCGTTGCTCGAAGCCCTTGCTGTCGAGCCGGTGATTGCCGTCGGGTACTCGATGGGCGGTCCTATCGGCATGTTGTTGGCGCGCCGTCACCGCCATCTTGTCCGGGGTCTCGTGATGGAGGCGACCGCCCTCGAGTGGTGTTCATCTGTCCTCGATCGTCTGCGGTGGAAGACGGCAAGGATCATCGGTCCGTTGCTTCGATCGCTCGCGTACCAACGTTGGCTGACACACGGCATCCGCCGGTTGCTCGGAAAGGGTCATCCGATGCAGATGTACGTGCCGTGGCTCAGCGGAGAGATGCGCCGCAACGATCCGATCAGCATCGTGCAGGCCGGTCAAGCATTGAGCCGCTACGACGCCAGGCCCTGGGTGGCCGAACTGCACGTTCCGGCCGCGTCGCTGATCACGACCCAAGATCGCCTGGTCAGACCGCGCAAGCAACGCGTCTTGGCGGAAGCCCTGGGTGCCGAGGTTCGAGAGTTGGCGGGTGACCACCTCAGTGCCTGGGAGCATCCCGTGGAGTTCGCAGCGGTCACCGTCGAACTCGTCGAGCTGGTCGCCGCCAAATCGGCGGACGCGCTGATCTGAGTTCAGTCCTCGGTGACCGTCTCGGCGTGCATCTCGAGTGCCTCCAAGCGATCAGCCATTCGTTCGATGGCTCGGCTGATTCGCTCGAGGTGATCCTCGAGTTCGCTGGAGCTGGCGACATCGGCGAGTCCGAGGCGAACACCTACGAGCTCGCGAGCGAGAAACTCGGTATCGGCTTGGGTGCGCTCGGCGACGCGACGGTCGAGTTCGGTCTGCACACGGTCACGTTCTTCTTGACGATTCTGCGCGAGCAGGATCAGTGGTGCGGCATACGCGGCCTGTAGGGACAGCAGCAGGGTGAGACCGATGAACTGCCATACGTCGAAGCGTGCCTCGACAGGACCAAAGGTGTTCCAGAGAACCCACGCGACGCAGAACACGCTCTGGTAGACGAGAAACCGCGCCGTGCCGATGAAGCGTGCAACGCTCTCGCTGAACTGACCGAATGCGTCCGGGTCGTAGTGCACACCAAGTCGGCGTCGCTGCCGTGGTGTCGTGAGATCTTCGCGGCGCTTCATCGCGGAACCGCCCCTGTGCTCACCCGCCTGCGTTGACGCCACCCAGTCGGCAGCGTGCGGTCGAGCACGTCGTCGACGGTGATTGCGCCGAGCAACCGTCCGGCCTCGTCGCACACACCCAACGCGAGCATGTTGTAGCTCGCCAACCGCTCTGCGACTTCGCGCTCCGACAGATCGGGAGTGATGGTTGGCTCTTCCTCGATGCAGCGGCCGAGCTCCATGCTGGGTGGCTCGCGTAGCAGTCGCTGGAAGTGGACGACGCCAACGTATTTGCCGGTCGGAGTCTTGTACGGCGGCCGCACGACGAACACCTGAGCGGCGATCGAGACCAACCAATCGGGGTTGCGTAGTTCTGCGAGGGCTTCTGCCACCGTTGCAGTCGGGCCAAGGATGATGATGTCGGGCGTCATCAGCGCGCCCGCGGTGCCTTCGTCGTAGCTCAGCAGTCGGCGCACTTGGTCGGCGTCTTCGGCATCCATCGCCTCGAGGATCCGCGTCCGTTGCTCGCCCGGCATCTCGGCCAGGAGGTCGGCGAGGTCGTCGTACTCCATCTCTTCGAGCACGTTGACGAGACGCTCGAGATCGAGTCCCTCGATGATCCGCAACTGCTCGGTCTCCGGCAACTCTTCGAGGAGGTCGGCCAAGCGCTCGTCGTCCATCGCCTCGGCCAACTGCTTGCGCTGCGTCATCGGCATCGAACGTACGATGCCGGCAACGTCGCTGGGATGCATGTCGCGCAGCCGGGCCACTTCGGCAGCCACCTCGGATCCGACAGTGTGGAACAACTCGGGTACCTCGGAGACGTCGACCAGCCGATAGCTCGGGCGTCGTCGCAATGCGCTGCGCCGGGAGAGACGTACCTTGGCGAGCTGCCACCACGTCTGGCGACCGTCGCCGCCGGCGCGCATCGCCACGTCGCTGACCGTCTCGTCGCCAATCTTGCGATCGATGATGTCGCGACCGATCAACACCTCGCCGGCCTTGGGCTTGAACGGGTTGAGATCGACGTCCCAGCTACGCAGGCGGGCACCGTCGCTATCGATCCCCGCCAGTCGAGCGGCGTTCACAAATATGCGTCGCCGCTGACTGGTTGCGACAAAGCCGAGCACGCGGGGGGCAACACCTGGCCGCCCCGGGATGACGACGATGTCGTCGAGCCGACCGATCGGCGCGCCGCCGGCGTCGAGCAAGGGCAGGCGCATCACCCGAAACGCGTAGATCAGCTCGCCTGCCATGTCGCAAGGCTACCCCCGCGTGCCTGCTCAGACGGGATGGATTGGCCAATTGGCCAGCCAGGTTTTACGGCAAGTTACCGAGCGCTGACCTCGACGAGGGTGTCGGAGAACGCCGCGCCCCCGCCCCATTCAGTCAGCGTGTCGTTGGTCAGCGAGTTGGCGACCATCGCGTCGGGGTGATGACGGTTCCACCACCCCCACGGGATCGACACCAAACCGGGTCGCACTCGATCGGTGATGCGTGCCGGAACCTCGACTGAGGCTCGGTCGTTGAACACCCGCACGTACTGACCTTCGGTGATACCACGTGTTGCCGCGTCGTCTGCGCACAGCTCGACGAACGGCCCGGATTCGCGCCCGCCGTGTCCGGGAAGGTTGGAGTAGCCGGAGTTGAGGAACCGGTTGTGGTGCTTCGGAGTCATCAGCTGCAAGGGGAAGCGCTCGGACAGCGCGGAGCCGGGCCCTTCGACGGGAGGGACGAACGTCGGCAACGCCGGTTGACCCATTGCGATCAGTGTCTGGCTGAAGAACTCGACCTTGCCACTTGCGGTCGGGAACACGCCGTCGCCGAACGGCCGGCCGTCGTCGGGGTATGGCGCTCGCACGACTCCGACGCGGCGAAGTTCGTCGACATCGACGTCGGGCATGGAATCGCGAATAGCAGTCATGTCGTCGTCAAACAGCGCGGGCTCCGTATAGCCCATGGCTCTCGCCAAACGACGGAAGGCCTCGCTGTTGCTGACCGACTCACCACATGGCTCGATCGCCGCGTCGTTCCAACTCAACCAGAGATGTCCCCACGGCGCGACGACGTCGACGGACTCGATCTGTGTCGTCGCCGGCAAGACGATGTCGGCATAGCGCGCGGTGTCAGTGATGAATTGTTCGTGCACCACCGTGAACAGGTCGTCGCGCAGCACCCCAGCGCGAATCTTTTCGCTGTTCGGTGCGATCACCAACGGATTGCATCCCCACACCATCATGGCCCTGATCGGCGGATTGGTCGTTTCCGTCAGGATCTCGCCGAGCCGACTCATGTTGACCCACCGCGGCTTGCGGTCACCGAGCAGGTCAGGTCGCGTGAGCGCAGTGCCATCGACCAATGACCCGGTCCACACGCCGATCGAGCGGGCCAGGCCACCGCCGCGGTCCTTCCATGCGCCCACCAATGCCGGAAGGCAGGCGAGGGTACGGAAGAACATTGCACCGTT
>JAENVT010000159.1 GCA_016650435.1 Ilumatobacteraceae bacterium | reverse complement strand
GGTCGCCGCTGCCGGCTTGCCACCCGTGACCATCGACGTATCCGACTTCGAACTGTTTCGCGGGCGACTCGGCCGGCGGACGGCTGACCAGGTATGCGCTTTCGGCTGGTCCGCGGACCCCGCTCCGTACCTCGACACGTTCTTTCTGTTCGGGCCGACCGACCACCCTGTGGGCATGTAGGTCGCGGTCCGGTCAGCCGAGCCCGGCGATGTGGTGATGCAGCAAGCCGTTCGACGAGACCGCCGAGTTGCTGAGATAGGTTCGCACACCGTGGCGATCGGTGAACGTGCCGCCCGCCTCCTCGACCACCACCATGACCGCGGCCAGGTCGTAGGGGGCCAGACCGATGGCGTCGATGGCCAGGTCGATCGCTCCCTCGGCAACCAGCATGTGCTGCCAGAAATCGCCGAAGCAGCGCGCCCGGTACGCGCTCTGCTGCAGCGCGACGAGTTTGTTGGTGAGCCCTGCCTCGTCCCATCCTGATGAGTACGTCACGCTGACCTGCGCTTCGTCGAGCTTCGCAACTGTCGACACCTGGCACGCCCGACCGTCGGCAAACGCGCCGAGCCCGCTGGCCGCCCACCACCTGCGTGCCAGGGCGGGCGCCGAGACGACACCAACGACCGGGCCGTGGTCGACGTGGGTCAATGCGATCAGCGTCGCCCACACTGGAATGCCGCGGACGAAGTTCGACGTGCCATCGATCGGATCGATGATCCATCGCCACGGCGAATCGGTGCGGCCGACGAGACCGTGCTCTTCGCCGAACAATCCATCTGCTGGGCGCTGCGCCAAGACCTGTGCGGAGATTGCGGATTCGGTCTCGCGGTCCGCCTCGGTGACCTCGGTGTGGTTGGTCTTCCAGTCGAGATTGAACGACCGTTGCTCGTAGTACGGCAAGCTGATTCCGTCGGCCATCTTCGCCAGTTCGAGACCAAAGCGAGGTCAGCGGCCAGGTCGCGGTCCATCGCCGCGTGTGGCTTCACTGAGGAAACTCGGGGCGACGGCGTTCGCGCAGAGCAGCGAGACCTTCGCTGGCCTCGGGACCGAGGAAGTTCAGCATCTCGTAGGCCAACGATGCCTCGAAGTTGGGGAGTGCCTGACGTAGCCAATGATTCAATGCCCGCTTGGTCAGCATGGTCGCTTCGCGCGGGCCGGTGGCGAGCCGCTCGGCGATTGCCAACGCCTCGGGTAGCACGTCGTCGGCGGGCACCGCCTTCGACACCAATCCGATGCGCTCCGCCTCGCGACCATCGATGAAGTCACTGGTCAACAGGTAGTACTTGGCCTTCGCCATTCCACACAACAGCGGCCAGATCGCCACAGCATGGTCACCAGCGGCGACACCGATACGCAGGTGCCCGTCGGTCAACCTTGTGTCCTGGTCGATGATCGAGATGTCGGCCAACAACGCAACGGCGAGGCCGGCGCCGACTGCAACACCGTTGATTGCGCTGATGATCGGCGTGTCGCATTCGATCAGGGTGCGCACAATGTCGCCGGCTTCGCGCATCACGTGCATCGTGCGTTCGTGGTTACCGACCTGCTCCGCAATCCAGTCGAGATCACCGCCGGCGCTGAAGGCCTTGCCCTCGCCCGTCACCACCACGGAGCGCACCTCGGGGCTGGCGTGAATGTCGGCGAAGATGGTCGACAGTTCGGCGTGCATCGTTGCGTCGGTGGCGTTGAGCTTGCCGGGATTCGACAGCGTGATCAGCAACACACCGTGTTCGCGTTGCTGGATCTGCAGACGCTCGTAGCGGTCGAACCGTTGGCTCGGCACGGATCAAACCGGGCTGGCGAGGCGCCGGCGAACGGCGGAGGCGATCCCCTCGGCATCGAGGCCGAGTTGGGCGAGAATCCGATCGGGCTTGCCCTGCGGGATGAACTTGGCAGGCAGCCCCAACACGTCGACTTGCACATCGGCGATCTCGTGCACCTTGTCGGCGATGGTCATTCCGATACCACCGTCACGTATTCCGTCTTCACATGTGACGACGAGTCGATGTGCTGCAGCATCTTCGATCATCTCCGGATCGAGTGGCGCGCACGACCTGACATCCCACACCGTCGCGTCGACACCTTGCCCGGCAAGAGCGGCCGCGGCGTGGTTGGCGAACGCGACCAACTTGCCGATTGCCAGGATGCACACCGACCCGTCGCCGCTACGCAGTTTGTTGGCGTGCAGGCCGACGCCGACTTCGAGCTCGCCGACTTGTGGTGCCGTGCCGTTGGGGTAGCGAATCGCCACGGGACCTTCGTCGGCGAGGACGA
This sequence comes from Ilumatobacteraceae bacterium, assembly GCA_016650435.1. Next base: position 14,603 of record JAENVT010000159.1, on the reverse strand, counting down.
GCGCATCGTGCAGCATGACCTGTAGCTCTTGCGCGCTCGACGGAGCCAGGACGCGCATCCCGGGAACCTTGGCGAGCAGCGCAAGGTCGTACACACCGTGATGGCTGGGACCGTTGTCGCCGGTGATGCCGGCGCGGTCGAGACAGAAAACGACTGGTAGCCGATGCAGGGCGACGTCGTAGACGACCTGATCCCATGCCCGATTCAAGAAGGTGCTGTAAATGGCGACGATCGGTCGCAGGCCGCCCATCGCCATACCAGCCGCGCCCGTGACCGCGTGCTGCTCGGCAATACCGACATCGAAGAACCGATCAGGAAACCGGTTCTGAAAAGGAATCAGGCCGGTCGGGCCGGGCATCGCCGCTGTGATGGCGACGACGCGCGAATCGGCCTCCGCCTCTTTGATGATCCCCTCGGCAAATGCTTGGGTGTACCCAGAAGGAATTGCCGGAGGTGGGCCGGTGATCGGATCGAAGACGGGTGCGTCGTGGAGGTGCTTCTCGTCGTCGTCCTCGGCAGGTGAGTAGCCGCGGCCTTTTTGCGTGAGCACGTGCACCAGGATCGGCCCTTCCGCGGACAGCTCGATCGCGTTGAGGAAGGTGCGCTCCAGTTCCTCGACGTCGTGGCCGTCGATCGGGCCGACGTAGCGCACGCCAAGTGCTTCAAAGAATGACGGTGGTTGCAAGAACTCGCGCACCGCGGCCTTGAAGGCCTCGACGCCCTTCTCGGCTTGCGGGCCGACGTACGGCAACTCACGCAAGAACTGCTCGAGCTTGCGCTGTCGCTTGACGTACACCGGGTTGAGACGGATGTTGGTCAGGCTGTGCGACAGGCGATCGGTGATGCGCGCTGGCAGGCTGGGGTGATCGGCCATCGAGCGATCGAGCGGCGTCGGCCCGGCAGTGAGATTGGAGATCGTCGGCGCGTAGCTGCGGCCGTTGTCGTTGAGGATGATGATGACGCGCTGGCCGGAGTGCCCGATGTTGTTCAAGGCCTCGTAGGCCATGCCGCCTGTCATCGAACCGTCGCCGATCACCGCAACGATGTGACGGTGCGGATCGGTGCCGGCGTCGCGCGCAACGGCCATGCCATAGGCGTACGACAGGATTGTCGAGGCGTGACTGTTCTCGACGAAATCGTGCGGGCTTTCTTCGCGGCTGAGATATCCCGAGAGTCCGCCCGCTTGGCGGAGCTGGTCGAAACGATTCTGTCGCCCGGTCACGATCTTGTGGATGTAGCCCTGATGCCCGGTGTCCCACAGGATCGCGTCGGTCGGTGATTCGAAGACGCGGTGCAGCGCGAGCGTCAGCTCGACAGCGCCAAGGTTGGATCCGAGATGCCCACCGGTTTCGGCGACTGCTTGGACGACAAAGTCACGGATTTCCCCGGCTAGCTCGTCGAGCTCGGCGTAACTCAATGCCCGCAGGTCCGCAGGCTGACGGATCTCGTGCAGCGACATGACGGACCTGAACGTTACTGCTCGTCATGCAGGTGCAGGTATTCAGCAGTCATCGGTGTCAGGAGGCACACGGATTCAGCCACATGCCGAGACTGATGGCGCGCGGCGGGTGACGTAGTCTCCTGGGCGGAGGTCAGGGCAGTGGTCGAGATCGTCGGGCGAATCCCGCAGCGCGCCCAATTGTCGCGATGGTTGATGGCCGCGATCAGCGGCCAGCCAGCGGTCGTCGTGCTCGACGGGTCCCCCGGGGTGGGCAAATCCACGCTGGTCAGCTGGCTTGTAGCCGGAGCCGCAGACGCGGGCGCGACTACTCGCATCGTCGTCGTGCCGGAGCGGGGCGATGTGGCTGACGACCTCGGCGCAGCGATCTCCGAGACGGACGAACTGTTGCGTCGCGGTGTACCGCAACTGCTGGTGATCGACGACGCGCACTGGCTCGACGAAACCGGCCAACACCTCGTCGAGCATCTCGCGTTTCGATTGGGGACTGCGGCGGTGACTGGCCAACCGGCCCGCGTCTGTCTGTTGTTGGTGGCTCGCTCCGAAGCGTCGTCGCGTCTGATCTCTCATCTCGTCGACGAGCCCATCACCCGGCGGATGAGCCTGGCAACACTCGACGATCGCGAGGCGCGCGAACTAGCCAGGCAGATCACGCCGGGGATCACGGATCGGCGAACGTTGGCGCGGCTTGCCGAGCTCAGCGGAGGCAACCCGCTGACGCTCAACGCGCTTGCCGACTCGATTGCCCTCGGTGAAGTGCTGCCGTCGCCGGCCTCCACCACCGGAACGATTCCAGTCGAGGTTGCCTGGCGGGCGCGGCTGGCGACGTTGTCGGAGGACGCATTGCGAGCCGCCGTGTTGATCGCGCTCGCCGAACAGGCCGTGCAGAGCGGCGGGCCGGACGACGTCGATCTACTGGCCGGTATCGAGGTGGCTGTCGACGAGCTGCAAAAAATTAGCGCGGTGGAACGCCGTGCCGGAAGTGTCGCGTTCACGCATCCGCTGCTTCGAACGACGGCTCTCGATCTTGCGCCGCCCGAGCTCGTCGTCGAGGTGGCCGGGCATTTACTCGATCAGCTCGACGTCGCGGGTGGATCTACAGCCGCCGGTACGTTGGTGCGCCTCTCTGATGCCGCGCACCGAACCAACGTTGATCATCACCGCAGCCTGGTGCGGCGGGCATACGACGAGGCCATCGATCACGCCTCATGGTCTGCCGCGGGCGACCTTGCCGAGTGCCTCGTCGAGACCGCGGCCGACGCTCCAGATCGGGCGCACTGGACACATCGCCTCGGCAACGCCAGGTTCAACGAGCTCGATCGCGACGAGGCGACGAGGCGGCTGATCGAGGCCGCTGACTTGTACGAGGCCTGTGTCGACGGTGCGTCCGCAGAGGCGGGATCGGAGTACCGAAACGGTCGTGCCGAATGCCTGTTGTTGGCCCTGCGCACGGATTTCACGCGCAGCGGACAACGTCGTCACCCGCAACTCGACCAACTGGTCGAGGAGCTGATAGCCGACGAATCCATCGATCGTCAGTGGCGGGCGCGATCAGCGGCGATACTCGCCGAGGTCTCGTGGTCGGCGCCGCGGCAGGATCGGCGCAAGCACTACGTCGGATTGGCCCAGACATTGGTCGAGGGAGTCGCCGAGCCCCTCACCGAACTCCTCGTCCACTTCGCGACTGGCTGGGACCACCTCGCGCGGCTGGATCTCGAAGGTGCGAATCGGTTCTTTACGCTCGCTGATCAGGCCTCGCACGCGCAGCCCAATCCCTGGTGGTTGGGCACGAGCCTTTCTCGTCGTGGGCTCGCCGCGCTCATAGGTGGCGATCCAATGGCGGCGATGTCCGATGCGACCTCCGCGGCGGACGCCTCCGCGCGTTCGTCGAACTGGGCGGAGCATGGGATGGCGTTGGCTGTTCGCTCGGTGGCTGCGAGCCGTCTCGGGCGATTCGTTGACGCCGACAACGACACTGAATCGACCATCCTCAGCGCTCGGCGCGCGGACGCCGTCGACCCATTCCTTGCCTCGCTTTCGACCAGCATCTGGAGGCGAGCGGTGCGCGGTGATGCAGCCGGTGTCGCCGCGCTCCGAGATATCGGGCGACAGCATCAGATGTATCTGCCATTTGCAGAGTTCATCGCGGTTGCGTTGCTGCGCGACGTGGACGACGCATTGGAGGATGTCAGGCCGCGTTGGGCAGCGCCGCGCAACGGCCTCAGCTTCCGCAACCTCGGATTCCACCTCGCACAAATGGAGGCTGCGGTACTTGCGGGGAATCTCGAGGTTGTCGACGAAATGTTCGCCTTGTTCGGTGACGTCTACGAGGATGGCGCGAGAGCAAGTCACGATTGGCCGACGAGTGTGGCCTTGGCGATGGCCGGTGCGGCGATCGAGATGGGAGACAAGACGGCCGACCTTTGGATTGAGCGTTCTCGGGACGGAGCTTTCGCTGCTGGCTCCGTCCTCGAGCAAGCCATTTCGGACGTGTACTGGTCGAGGCAGGCCTTCGCCTGCGGTGCCGGTGGTCAGGGCGAATTGGATCGCGGGCGATCCGCATTGGAAACGCTCGACGGGTTGGGCGCGCCATTGCTGGCTCGACTGCAGCGTGAGCGTCTCACATCGGTGGTTGGTCAGATCGGAATGCCGTCCGGTCGCGTGCGGACGGTGATGTTCACCGACATCGTCGATTCGACGCGGTTGATGTCGAGCGCCGGCAACGCCGCATGGGCCGTGATCCTCGGCGAGCACCACCGAATCGTTCGTGGCGTCGTCGGGCGATATCGAGGCTCGATCATGACCTCGACGGGTGATGGGTTCTCGGCCTGGTTCGAGCAGCCGGGCGACGCGGCCGACGCGGCGCGAGCGTTGCACGAGGCGATCGAGCACGCTGTTCTCGTCGTGCCGGGCGGGGTCGTCAAGGTGCGGATCGGGTTGGCTAGCGGGTCGGTATTCGATCTCGGTGAAGACGCCTCAGGGATGGCCGTAGCGGAGGCCGCGAGGGTCATGTCAGCGGCCGGATCAGGCGACACCTACGTTTCGCAATCGGTGATCGACCATGGATTGAGGATTCCGATTGGTCGGTCCGTCGGGGTTCACTCGTTGAAGGGCTTTCCGCATCCGGTCGAAATTTTTGAGCTAGCGCCAGCAGATTCGCTGTAGCAGTATCACGAGCGACGGGTCGCGACTCTTCATACTCGACCACCACCGAGAGGGGACAAACCGTGGGTCTCATGCCGTACCACCTCGAGAAGGGGCATTACCTCTTATTGCTCGAGGAAACCCTCAACGAGGGAATCGAGGCGGTGGTCGACGACAACGCGGCCATCACATTCCCTGGGCTTGACCGTCGCTATTCGATGTTGGAGTACATGCGCTCAGTCGTAGCTCGCCCGTGCGGCCCTAAGGGCGAGCCCGAGACAGGCGGCGTTTTGATGTGGCCGGAGTTCATGACCGATGCCGACGTCGGATTCCCGATCTTCCGGATCATTGCTGAGCAATGGTTCGGATATCGGATTCGCCCAGATGGCAGCTTCGACACCGCGCCAAATCCGTTGAAGCCGACGGGGATGTGGGACGGGTATCAAGGCAATGTCGAGCGGATCATTTCCACAACACTTGTACGCGCACTCGAAGTGTCGCTCGGGCTCGATCACAACGCTGCGCTGCCAACCGCGGCACCGCCCAGGAGCTGGCCGATCTATTTTTTCTTCAAGTGCCAGCAGCCGTTCTTCGAGGGCTGGGTCACATGGCAATGCCACAGCGTCAATCGACGTGCTGCCGGCCAGGTAACCGTGATGTTCGCAACTCCCGGTCACAACCATCCGGTCTCGGATCATCCTGTTCCAATCGACAGCAATCACGATGGGGTAGACGATTTCGTGCCAACGCTTCGTGGCGATGGCGAATTTCTCAAGAACCCGGTCTCGGCGCCGGACCACGACTCTGTCGGAAAGCCTCACCAAGGCGTGTGGGTGGTGACCCACACTGATCACAAACGACTCAACGTCTTCGATACCTCGGTGCCGTCGGCCTATCTGGAATGGGGGCCACCGTTGCTACCGATCATCGCACCGGAGAAGTTTTGCGACGTTGTGACGGTGCAACCCGCGGCACGCAGTGGCGGCATCGACGCACTCAAGCCAAGCTACGTGGCGCCATGAACGCCAAAGGCAACACGTTCGACCTAGAGGTTGCGCACAAGGCTGTCGAACTCGACGTAGCCGGCGTTCTCGGCACGTTCTTCGACGGCAAACTCGTCGTTGACAAGTCGATTGGACAGGCAGCCTGGCGAAGCGATGGCAGCGAATTCTTTGTGATTCGGTGGCGGTTCAGCGGCAAGCACACCGGTCGGATTCCCGGCTTTGGCAACACGTACATCGAGCCGACACAGAACGCGGTCTCCGTATCCGGACTGACGCTGGTAGAGAACACCGCACCAGACGAACCGGTCGAAGGCGACCTCGACACAATGCTGCGCAAGGGAACGGTGGTGTTCCAGCGTTACATCGATTGGTTGGCAGTATTTGCTCAACTCGGGGTCTTGCACCTCGGCCGGCCGATGTCAATCGGCGACATCCGCTTCGAAGCACCGCATCGAGGCACCAGCCGCCAACCCGGCTACAACGACGAACAGGGCGACGCCTGACCCACGTCTGAAACACTGGGTTGATGTTGACTCAACAGATCGAAGGCCACGCCGGCCAGCAAGCCATCGCGGCGATGCTTGCGTTCGGCACCGACGTCATGTTCACGCTGAACGGCGGGCATGTGTGGCCGCTGTACGAAGCGGCCCGAGATCAGGGGATGCGGGTCGTCGACACGCGTCACGAACAGACCGCGACCTTCGCTGCGGAGGGCTGGGCGAAACTGACCCGCCGACCGGGCTTGGCGGTTCTCACCGCCGGACCGGGTATCACCAACGGCGTCTCGGCGATCACGACGGCGCACTTCAACGGTTCGCCCTTGGTGGTGCTCGGTGGGCGGGCGCCCGAGTTGCGATGGGGATCCGGATCACTGCAAGAGATGGACCACGTTCCGGTCGTTGCTTCGATCACGAAGTCGGCCGCCACCGTCAAAGAGGCGAGCCACGCCGGCGCCATGGTCCACGGCGCTGCACGCCTGGCAATGACGCCGCACCGCGGACCGACGTTTCTCGACTTCCCACTCGATGTCTTCGGGCCATCGGCCGGCGAATTCGACTTCATCGATGAATCCGTCGGCCGCGGCGAGGATCCGGATGCCGACGCGGTCGCCGAGCTGGCGGAGTCGATCGCCAATGCCGAGCGCCCCGCCTTCATCGTCGGTAGTGACGTCTATTGGAGCGGGGCCTGGGCAGAGCTGCGCGCAGCGGTCGAACTCTTGCGCGTGCCGTGCTTCTTCAACGGGCTCGGTCGCGGTGTCCTGGCCGCCGATCACGAACTTGCGTTTCTGCGCACACGCGGTTTGCTGAAGCAGCGCGCCGATCTCGTCGTCGTGCTCGGAACTCCGCTCGACTTTCGGTTGGGTTTCGGCAGATTCGGAAGCGCCCGAATCGCCCACGTCGTCGATGCACCGTCGCAGGCCGCGCAGCACGTCGAGGTCACCACGGTGGCCGGAGACGTGCCGCAGGTCTTGCGCTTGTTGGCCGAGCACGCCGGTTCTCGGGTCGACCACGAGGCTTGGATTGCCGAGCTGCGCGCTGCAGAGTCGAACGGCCGCGCAGCTGACCAGATGTTGCTGTCCGCGGCGGATGCACCCATCCGCCCGTCGCGGATCTACGGCGAACTGGCCAAGCGGCTCGCTCGCGATGCCGTGGTGATCTGCGATGGTGGCGACTTCGCCTCGTATGCAGGCAAGTTCGTCGAGGTTTTCGAACCGGGATGCTGGCTCGACACCGGGCCATACGGCTGCCTTGGCAACGGACCTGGCTATGCGATCGCCGCGCGTGTTGCCCGACCGTCGAGCCAGATCGCCCTGCTGTTGGGAGATGGCGCCGCCGGCTTCAGCCTGATGGACGTCGACTCGATGGTGCGCCACAACCTGCCGGTTGTGATGATCGTCGGCAACAACGGGATGTGGGGCCTGGAGAAGCATCCGATGCAGATGATCTACGGCTGGGACGTAGCCTGCGACCTGCAACCCGGGTGTCGCTACGACGAGGTCGTGCGGGCCCTCGGTGGCGGCGGCGAACTGGTCACCGATCCCGAAGAGATCGGCCCGGCGCTCGATCGCGCCTTCGCCTCCGGCGTGCCGTATCTGGTCAACGTGCTGACCGAGCCCGCCGACATCTACCCGCGCACTAGCAACCTGGGCTAGGCAACCTCGGCTAGCCCCAGACGAGTGTTTCCGTCCACCACGGGGTGGCGCGTAACACTCGGATGGAAATCAGGTGCAGACGGTGCCAGGTGCGGCGACGACGATTCCGTTGGGACCAACGTCCATCAGCACCGATTGAGTGTGGATGAATCCGTTGCTGACCATTGCCGCTTCGGTGACGGGTGCGTCGGGGTTCAGCAGTGTGTATGCCTGCACCGCCTTCTCGATCAATGCCCGCTCCTCGACGCACGCCGCGGCGTTGCCAGAGTCGACGTCGTTCTTGGCTTGCTTGGCGACATGGGCCGGGTTGCAGGCCGTCATCGAACCAACGACCAGCACGACCAGGGCTGTCGCTGACCAGCGATTGATTCTCATGCGTTCTATATCGGCGGAACTTGTGCCGCGATGAGGAAGATTTCTTGGGCAGGATTCGGCAGCTACCACGCGCTGGAGCTCGACGACGTTCTCGGTAGGCTCGCCAGATGACCGCCGGAATGACTTGGAGCCACAATGACCGGACATGATGTCGTCGAATCCGACGTGCTCGAGCGAATTCTCGGCACGGCAATGCGCACCGGCGGCGAGTTCGCCGAAGTGTTCATCGAAGACAAGCGCTCGACGATGGCCGGGCTCGACGACGGGCGGATCGAACAGGTCACCAGCGGCCGCGATCGCGGCGCCGGCATTCGGGTTGTGAAGGGTGACACCACCGGGTTTGCTCATACAGCCGACCTCAGCGAAGCCGGTCTGCGTTCTGCTGCCGAGGCTGCGGCCGCAGCGGCCAGCCAGGGCACCGGCGGAGAAAATATCGTCGCTCTCACCCGTCAACCCGAGCATCGGGTGAGCCCGATCAAACGCTACGCCGACGAGGTGTCCAAGACTGAGAAGGTCGGGCTGCTGCAGCGGGTCGACGAGGCCGCGCGCGCCAGCGGCGGCGCCATCGTCCAGGTCAGCGCCGGGTACGCCGACAGCCGCAAGCGCATCATGATCGCCAACACCCATGGCTTGCTCGCGGCCGACGAGCAGGTCCGCCAAACGGTGCGCATCAGCGTCGTAGCGAACGGTGACGCCGGCATGCAGACCGGGTTCCAGAGCGCCGGCCACACATTCGGTTTCGAGATGTTCGACAACATCGATGTCGAAGAGCTCGCTCGAGACGCGGCCCGTCAGGCGCTGGTCAAGCTCGGTGCGCGTCCGGCGCCCAGCGGCACGATGCCGGTCGTGATCAAGCGCGGCAGCGGAGGCGTGTTGTTCCACGAGGCATGCGGCCACGGTCTCGAAGCCGACCTCATCGCCAAGGGTGGCAGTGTCTATCGCGGCAAGCAGGGCGAGCTCGTCGCCTCACCGCTCGTCACGCTGGTCGACGACGGCACGATGAGCGGCGAGTGGGGAGCGATCGGGATCGACGACGAAGGCCATCCCAGCCAGTACAACGTGCTGATCGAAAACGGTGTCCTCACCGACTACATGTGGGACTACCTGCGGGCCCGCAACGAGGGACGCAAGCAGTCGGGCAATGGCCGGCGCCAGAGCTACATGCACCTGCCGATGGTGCGCATGACTAACACGTTCGTGCTCAACGGCGCCGAGGATCCCGACGACATCGTGCGCGACACCGAGCACGGTGTCTACGTCGCCAAGCTCGGTGGCGGCAGCGTCAACACCGCCACCGGCGACTTCGTCTTTGGCATGACGGAGGCCTATTTGATCGAGAATGGCGAGATCACCGACCCGCTGCGCGAAGGCAACTTGCTTGGAAACGGTCCGCAGGTTTTACGCGACATCGATCTGTTGGGCAATGACTTCGCGATGGGCAACCCGGGCACGTGCGGCAAGGATGGCCAAGGTGTACCGGTTGGTGATGGCCAGCCGACCCTGCGAGTCAAGGCCCTCACCATTGGCGGCACCGCAGCATGATGTGCCACACAAGTTTGAAGGGCACCGCAGCATGAGCGACAGCGTCGCCGAGCTGCAAGAGATCGCCGATCGAGTTGTGGCCATGGCCAAGCCTGGCGAGCACATCGAGGCGTTCGTATCGCGCGATGCCGAGACCGACATCCGAATCTACGAGGGCCAGGTCGAGCACTTTGTCGCCGCCCAGACAGAAGGTGTGGGCATTCGAGTGATCCGCGACGGCCGCACCGGATTCGCGTACGCGGGTGTTCTCGACCAGACGGCCGTTGCCGAGGTGCTGGCTGAGGCCCGCGACAACGTTCAGTTCGGCACTCCCGACGAATGGGCCGGTCTTGCCGAGCCAGATGGCGTCGAGGTGATCGAGCAGGATCTGTGGAGCGACGCGCTTGCCGAATATTCCACGGACGGAAAGATCGCGTTGGCAAAGGAATTGGAGCGCTTGACGCTCGGCGTCGATTCGAGAATCCGAGTCGACGATGCCACCTATGCGGACGTCGCCTCAGAGTCTGCGGTTGCGACCACAACCGGCATTCGCCGAACGGGCCGCGAAAATGGTTGCTACGTGGTCGTCAGCACGCTGGCCGACGACGGCGACGAGACGCAGACGGGATTCGGTTTCAGCGTTGGCCGATCGCCGATCGAATTTGATCTTGCAAAGGCGGCAAAAGAAGCCAGCGATCGAGCAACACGTTTGCTTGGCGCAACCAAGCCATCCACAAAGCGCACCACGGTGGTGCTCGATCCGTATGTGACGGCCAGCTTCCTCGGCATCATCTCCAGCACCCTCAACGGCGAGAGCGTTGCCAAAGGGCGCAGCCTCTTCAAAGACCGTCTTGGCGAGAACGTGGCCAACTCGATCGTCACGCTCATCGACGATCCAACGAATCCGAAGGCGTACACCGCGACCGATCTCGACGGGGAGGGGCTCGCTGCCCGCCGCAATGTTCTGATCGCTGCCGGTGTGCTTCAACAGTTCGTCCACTCGTCGTACTCGGCCCGTCGGGTCGGCGCCACGAGCACCGGCAACGCGATTCGCGGCGGGTTCAAGGGAACTCCTGGCGTGGGGTGCTTGGCACTGCAGTTGTTGCCCGGCGTTCGCGGTCAGGATGCGCTGATTGCCGACATCGACGACGGCGTGTTGATCCAGTCCGTCAGCGGGCTCCATTCGGGAGTCAACGCGATCAGCGGCGATTTCTCCGCCGGTGCCTCCGGACTCACGATCACCAACGGCCAAGTCGGTGGTCCGATCCGCGAGTTCACGATTGCGTCGACACTGCAGCGGATGCTGCAAGACGTTGTCGAGATCGGCAACGACGTCGATTGGCTGCCGATGCGTGCGGCCGGGGTCACCCTGGCGATACGCGATGTGACGATGAGCGGGTCGTAGCCGCCTCGCTCATCTGGCACGTTCAGCCGACCGGATGCCGGCCCAACGCTTCCGAGAGCGGTCGGCACCGCAGACCGTATGACTCGGCCAGGCTCGAGTCGAGCACGACATTGGCCGGTCGTATCGTTCCGGACAGCGCCATCGTGCCCGTGCTGATTCCACGAGGGTCGAAGCCCATCCATTCGGCGAAGATGCTGGCGAGCTCCGCACGGCTGACCGCCTCGGGGCCGGCGACGTTCAGCGGCCCGCGTATCTCCGGCCACGCAGCCAGCGTGCTGAGCGCTGCCGAAACATCGGCAGCGTGGGCAGGACAGCGGTACTCGTCGGTGAAGAACCTCATTGCCTTCCGGCCCGTCACCGCCAGCTCGACATCGGTCTGGATGTTCGCCGGGCGCCGCGTGCCGTACAGCAGTGACGTTCGCACCAGCACGGCGCCGGGGCACTCAGCGGCGACAGCACGCTCGGCCTCGAGCTTCATCACGCCGTAGTCGGTGATCGGAAACGGCGTGTCGTACTCCCTGTACGGCAATGACCTGCCGGGGAAGATGGCGTCGCTGCTCAAGTGCACCATGCGAGCGCCGCACACCGTTGCCGCTTCGGCGATGTTTCGGCTGCCCTCGACGATCGTGCGACGATCGCCTTTGCGATAGGCGAGGTGCACGATTGCCGTGGGCTTCCACGAGCTGATCTCCTCGATCACCCGCTCCCGTTGGCGAATGTCGATCATCGACGACGGCGGCGCGAACAGCTCCCAGTCCTCGACCTCGGAGGCAATGCCGAGGTGCTGCCCAAGGAACCCTGATCCGCCCGTGATGAGCATGAACCGCCTGCGGCGTGGTGTCCAACGCACACCGGCGAGCCTACGGGGTACCGTTGCCAGTCGTGCCAGCTCCTCGTGCCGCCGCGGTCGCTCGTCATCCGCATCTCACCGCGGCGTTACCAGCTGGTTGGGTGCGGGTCGACATGCACAGCCACACGATGTGGAGCGGTGACTCGACGACGACGCCTGACGAGATCGCCGGTGCTGTCGCCGAGGCGGGGATCGATGTGCTGTGCATCACCGACCACAACGCCATCAAGGGAGCCGTCGATCTGGTCGACCGTCTTCCGTGCCGCGTGATCGTCGGCGAGGAGTTGCGTACGCATGCCGGCGAGATCATCGGCCTGTTCCTCAACGAGCGCATACCAGTCGGTGTGCAACCCGACGAAGCGGCGCAGGCGATCCGTGCCCAAGGCGGGATCGTGTACATCCCGCATCCGTTCGATCCGATGCGCCGCAACATCAGCGAACCCGCCCTCGACGCGCTGATCGACGCCCGCCTCGTCGACGCCATCGAGGTGATCAATGCCAAGACCTCACTGCGCAGTTTGAACGAACGCGCCGCCTCGATTGCTGTCGCCCACGACTTGGCTGCGGGTGCCGGCAGCGACGCCCACGTTCCCGATGCGATCGGCGCGGCGTATGTCGAGATGCCCGACTTCGATGGCCCCGACGACTTCCTCGCCAAGCTGCGGCTTGGTCGACCGGTTGGCCATTATTGGGACGAGCCCCGACCGTGGTCGTCGCGAATTCTGCCGGGCACCACCGTCGAGTAGAACTTCCGTCCGTGCCAATCATCCATGCAATCATCCTCGGCCTCGTGCAGGGCTTGTCGGAGTTCTTGCCGATCTCGTCGAGCGGTCACCTGCTGCTTGTGCCATGGCTCTTCAACTGGCACGACTTCGACAACTCTGCAATCGAGAAGGCCTTCGATGTCGCCCTGCATCTCGGCACGCTTGTTGCGGTCGTCGGTTACTTCCGTCGCGAGCTGGTTGTCTATGTGCGCGAAGGGCTGCGGTTGGTGATGCATCGCGAGCGGCCGGCAACTCCCGAAGGGCGGCTGGCCTGGCTGCTCGTGTTGTCGTCACTTCCCGCCGCCGTTGCCGGCGCGCTGTTCGAGAAGACGATCGACGACAAGCTTGGCACGCCTGGATTGATCGCCGTCTCCTTGATCGTGTTCGGTGTGCTGTTGGGTGTTGCCGACCGCCGCGGCGGATCGCGCTCCCTCGACGACTTCGATCGAGACGACGCCGTGAAGGTTGGCGCCGCCCAGGTGCTGGCGCTGAACCCGGGCACGTCACGATCGGGCATCACCATGACCGCAGCGCGCTACTTGGGGTTCACCCGCGATGCCGCGGCACGGGCCAGCTTCTTGATGGCAATTCCGGTCACCGCCGGCGCCGTTGCGTACAAGTTGCTGAAGCTCGCCAAAGACGGCGTGCCTTCTGGTCTCGGCCTGCCGATGATCGTAGGAATCGTCACCGCCGGCATCTCCGGCTGGGCTGCCGTCTGGGGGATGCTGCGCCTGATCCGAACCCGCAGTTTCATGCCCTTCGTGATCTACCGCTGCGCTCTCGGCGTTGTCGTGCTGGTCATCCTTGCCGCCGGTTGGCGCTAGCTCGGTAAGGGGTGCACACACGCGTCCGTCCTCCGCTCAATTTCGGTGAGGACTAGAACGTGCAGTCGCTTCAAGTCCTCACCGAAAGGGCGGGGAGCAGCGGTCGAACGCTGCGCGGATCGTGGCCACCATCATTTCGGTGTTTCCAACGACCTGCGAATATGTGAATTGCAAGGGCATGAGGCCAGCCAGTAGCAAGGCGTTCGCCCGCTCAGCGTCGATTGCCATCTGAGCGCCGGTTCGATGCCAGCGATAGCCGAGGGCCTCGACGACGATCGGTGTTCCAGGGAAGTGGAAGTCAACGCGGATCAACTTGTCTCGGCGCTGGCCAAGCACAACTTGCGTGGATGGCCTTGGCAGATGAGCGTCGTCGAGTATCCGTAGGACTTCTCGTTCGAGCCAACTCTGGCCGCCGCGAATGATCTCGGCACCTTCCAAGACGGCGAGCAACTTTCCCGGTCCTTCACGCCCCGATGCTCGCAGCGCAATGATCCGACGGTGAAGGAACGCCTCGCTGGTGCCGCCGTCGCGGATGGCCGAGTCGAGCGCCATCGTCAACGCTGCTGTTCCGACTGATCGAGCAATGTCGATCAGCGTCCGCGTGGCGGAGAGCACAGGTATCCCATATTGGATACCGCGATCGATCAGCGGTATCTCGTGCGTCGTGTGAACGACATGTCCGATCCGCCGGACGTTGCGATCCCGAGCCGTCGTAACGTGAAACGCCGGACGAAGTTTGAAACCGTCGAAACTGTGGAGTGCGGCAGCAGTCGCTCCGCTGACCCAGCATGGCTCGCCGATGTCGGCGACGAGTTCGGCGAGGGCGGCGAGATATCGGTGGGGACACGCGAGATCCGATCTCATGTGTGGTTGTCTCCTTTTTCACGATTTCGGTGAGGGCAAAACGTTCAGTCGATTTGTGTGCTTTCCGAAACCTTTGGTGCGAGGCCGAGGCGGCGAGGATGCGGCGTAGCCGCCCTATGGCGCGGAGGTGAGGCCTAGGGTCACGGCGTCGGCGAGGAGGGCGGTGGACATTGCCGGCGCGGAGGTGGCGGGGATGGCCACCATCAACTCGGATTCGCCGACATCGACCACGAGGCCGGCG
>JAENVT010000158.1 GCA_016650435.1 Ilumatobacteraceae bacterium | reverse complement strand
CCAGACGGCGCTTGGGTTTGGCCATGGCCACGTCTCTAGTACCTACGAGCCGCTGATCCGAGCCCGCTTCTACGCATGACAGTCGAGAAGGATCTTGCCTTCGACACGCCGCTCGAGAATGCGGGCGTGCGCATCGGCGGCATCCGCTAGTGGCAGCACATCGCCGACCGGTATGCGCAGCGATCCGGCTGCCATCATCGCCAGCAGGGTGTCCATCGCGGTGCGCTGGTCTTCCGCTGTATCGGTGAGGCCCGAGTATCCCAACATGCTGACGCCTTTTCGGTACAGCCGGCGCAGGTTGATGGTCACCTGCTCGTTGTTCGACGTGCCGAACACAACGAGGCGACCCTTGTTGGCGATCGATGCAATCGCCGCATCGGTGAACGGTCCACCCAGCGGGTCGAGGATCACAGTTGGTTCGTAGCTCGCGACTGCAGCCTCGATGCCCTCGGCTCCGGCGACGATCACGTTGTCTGCGCCATTGGCGGTGATGCCTGCGACCTTGCTGGGCGAACCAGTTTGACCCCAGACCGTGGCGCCGACGGCCTTCGCCAACTGAATGGCCACCGCGCCAACACCTCCGCTTGCACCGAGTATCAGCACACGGTCGAGCGCCCCGATCTGGGCACGACCGTGTAAGGACATCCACGCGGTGATTCCCGCCACCGGCATCGCTGCGACCTGGGCGAGATCGAGCTCGTCGGAGACTTCGAGAAGCCAGTCGTCGGGAGCGGCGAGCTTGCTGCAATAGGTGCCGTGACGCACGACGCCGAGACCACCGCCGCGAACCAGCACGGGCCGGCCGCCGACGTGTCCGCTGGCCTCGGTTCCGGGGATCCACGGAAGGTTGGCAGCCGCGGCGCCGATCGAGCCCTGGGTGATCCACACGTCGAGCGGATTAACGGATGCATAGGCGATGTCGACGAGTTGCTCGCCGGGTTCCGGCTGCGGATCGGGGAGCTCGTCGAGCTGAAGGGAGCCGCCGATGGAGTGAAGTCGTGCTGCGCGCATCATGCCACTGTAGGTCGGGTGATCGCGGGCGCGCCGACCCGGTAGCTTGCCCAACGATGATCATTCTCGATGGTGGCACCGGCACCTTGATTCAATCGCTGGGCGCGCCGATGGACGGCGACACGTGGTGCGCAGATGCCAACCTCACCCATCCGGAGATCGTCCGCGAGGCCCACCGCCTGTACCTCGAAGCCGGGGCCGAAGTGCTGATCGCCAATACGTATGCGACGAGCCCGCTGCTGTTCAACCACTTCGGTCGCGATGCAGATGTAGCGCTGATCGATGCCGCGGCGGTGAGACTGGCACGCGAGGCGAGCGATGGTTCGGTGCCGGTGGCCGGTTCGTTCTCGGTGATGCGGCCAGGCATTCCCGGCAGTGATCGCAGCGAGATGCTTCGTCAGTGGCCGGAGGCTGAGGCCCGCCGACTGTTCGAGGCCAAGGCCACGGGCATGGTGAAGGCCGGCGCAGACGTGATCGCCATGGAGATGATGCGCGACGGCGACTATTCGGTGTGGGCCGTCGAGGCGGCTGCGGCAACGGGCTTGCCGGTCTGGGTCGGTATCGCGGTCGAGCAGGACTTCGACGGAGGCCTCATCGGTTTCGGACGGCCCAACTGGCCACTCGATGATTTCGTCGAATCGTTGCTGAGGTCCGCTCCGGCAATGGTCTCGGTGATGCACTCGGCGCCACACGTGACCGGCCCGGCGTTGGACGTCGTCCGTCACCACTGGCGTGGCTCGCTCGGCGCGTACGCCGAGTCGGGGTACTTTGCGATGCCCGACTGGATGTTCAACGACATCATCCCCGAAGCCGAGTACGCCGATCTGGCCAAGCAATGGGCAAACGAGTTCGACTTGGCAATGATCGGCGGCTGCTGCGGCATCGGCCCATCGCACATCGCCGCCCTCCGAGCCGCGTTCAAGCCCTAGAGGAGTGTTTGCGGCCCACCCGGGGTGGCGCCAAACACTCCACTGGGGCTACACCGCGCCGGAGAAGATGATGTCGCCGGTGGGCTTGTCGACACCACTGTCTGGCTCCACCGTGATCGCCCATTGGGTGGGCTGCCCGTCGACTTTCACGACCCGACGCACCTCGCGGTCAGCGGCCCTGTCGAGCAGTCGTACTGCGTGTGGACCGCTGCCATCAACCAGCCACAACTCGTAGGCCTTGCCGCGCCCCGGGTCGGGCAGGCCGTCGCCGACGACAACCGCCGTGCTGCTGCTGGGCGACCACGCCACCTTGAACGAGCCCGTCCCAGTGCCGCTCAAGGTCGTGTTCAGCGTGTCGGGCTTGGCGAACACGGCGGCAGCCTGGTCGGCGAAGTTGTTGCCGCCGGATTGCCGCCCCATTGCGAAGGCGCCAATGACCAGCGCGATCAACGCGGCTGCCGCGAAAAGAGAGCGCACCATGCGCTGCCGGTTCATGCGGTGAGTGGCGAGGTCGACCACCGGGTCGCGGAGCAATGGCGACAGCTGACGGGTCGTGCCGATCTCCGTCATCACACTGGACTTCAGCGATGCCGGCGGGTCGACGGCGACCGATGCCGCGACCTGCGACAAGGTTTCCCTGAAGCCGGCAAGCTCTGGTCGACAGATTGCGCACGTGGGGTAGTGGGCCTCGAATTCGGCGCGCTCGCGTTCGTCAACTGCGTCCAGTGCGTAAGCCGCCGCAAGTTGATGAATATCGATGCCGCTCACGTGGCAACTCCCAGTTCGTCGCGCAATCGAATCAGTCCATCGCGAATTCTCGTTTTGATCGTTCCTTCAGCAACACCTAGGAGGACCGCGACCTCGCGATAGCTGTGCCCACCAAAATAGGCCAGCTCTACTGCTTGTCGTTGTATCTCGGTCAATCGCTCGAGTGCCTTGCGCACTCGTGTCCCGTCGATGTTCGCCACCACTTGTTCGGCAACGTCGTTACTTTGGATGGGTCGGGTGTGCGCCTCGCGGTCGGTTCTATTCCTACTGGATTGTTCGGAGCGAACGCGATCGATGGCCCTGCGGTGAGCGAGCGTCGTCGCCCATGATCTGACCGAGCCGCGCGATGCGTCGTAGCGAGGCGCCAATTTCCACAGCTCGATGAATGCCTCTTGCGTGACCTCCTCGCTGTGTGCCGGATCGCGCACCACCTTCAGCACGACGCCGTGCAGCAACGGGGCGAGAGCGTCGTAGAGGTCTGCGAAGGCCGACTGGTCGCCGCGACCGGCCCGGCTCAGCAACGCGCCGAGCGGATCCTTCGCATTGTCGACGTCGGAGTCGCCGACAACTCGCCGGCGCAGTGCGTTACGGAGCATGCGTCAGCCCGGCGTTCGACGGCACACCCAACTTGGTCACGCCGGTCATTCGTCGCCCGAGCCAATCCGGATTGGTCACCGAGCTTTCCCGCAGGTCAGTGAGCGTGTGTCTGGGCCGGTATACGAGCGGCGGAACGGTCTCGACGGCTCTAGGCACTGCTGGGCGAGGTTAGCGACGTGAATACACTCGGCATCCATGCCACCGTCGCTTCCACAACGCGCTCGAGTCGTGGTGATCGGTGGAGGAGTGATCGGTTGCTCGGTTGCCTACCACCTCGCCGACATGGGTTGCACCGACGTCGTCGTCCTGGAACGCGACAAGCTGACGTCGGGCACGACGTGGCACGCCGCCGGTCTCATGGTGACCTTCGGCTCGCTGTCGGAGACCTCGACTGAGATGCGCAAGTACACCTGCGATCTCTACGCCAGACTCGAGGCCGAGACCGGGCAGTCGACGGGTTTCAATCGAGTCGGGTTCATCGAACTGGCCACCGAGCCCGACCGGCTGGAGGAGTACCGCCGGGTCAGCGCGTTCAATCGCTACTGCGGTGTTGACGTGCACGAGATCTCCGCGAAAGAGGTAGCCGAGCTGTTTCCGTTGGCGCGCACCGACGACGTGCTCGCAGGGTTCTACGTGAAAGAAGACGGCCGCGCCAATCCGGTCGACGTGACGATGGCGCTTGCCAAAGGCGCGCGCCAAAAAGGCGCGACCATCATCGAAGGTGTGGCGGTGACGGGCATCGTGCAGCGCGCGGGAGCAGTCACCGGCGTACAGACCGATCAAGGCGAGATCGAAGCAGAGTTCGTCGTCAATTGCGCGGGCATGTGGGCTCGCCAGCTGGGCGAGGCGGCGGGCGTCAACATCGCCTTGCAGGCCGCCGAGCACTACTACCTCATCACCGAACAGATCGAGGGTCTCTCGAACACCTGGCCGGTGATCGAAGATCCCGCCAACTTCGGCTACTACCGCGAAGAGGTCGGCGGGCTGATGATCGGCCTGTTCGAATCGGTCTGTGCACCATGGAACGTCAATGGCATTCCCAACGACTTCTCGTTCGGAGTGATCCAGCCCAACTGGGATCGAATGGGGCCGTACGTCGAGCGAGCGATGAGCCGCGTTCCGATCTCGATGGAGACAGGGATTCGCACGTTCTTCTGTGGGCCGGAGAGCTTCACTCCCGATCTGTTGCCGGTGGTCGGTGAGTCGCCCGAACTGAAGAACTACTTCGTCGCTGCCGGCATGAACTCGGTCGGGATCCTCACCGGCGGAGGCATGGGCAGGCTGATGGCCCACTGGATTCTGACCGGCCAACCCGACGTCGACATCACCGGCTTCAACATCGACCGGCTGCATCGCTACCAGTCGAACCCCGAGTACCGCGCCACGCGAACCGTCGAATCGCTCGGCATGGTTTTCCAGTGCCACTATCCCGGCAAATCGATGACCTCGGCTCGCAATGCCAAGGTCTCACCGATCCACCAGCGGCTTCAGGCGCAGCGTGCGTACTTCAAAGATGTCAGCGGGTGGGAGGGAGCGGATTGGTTCGCGCCAGAAGGAGTCGAGCCGAAGGTCGAGACGCTGTCGTGGGGTCGACAGAACTGGTTCGACTACTGGCGCGCCGAACACGAGGCAGCTCGCAACGACGTGATCGTGATGGACATGTCGTTCATGTCGAAGTTCATGGTGCAAGGTCGCGACGCCGGTCGGATGCTGAATCAACTGTCGACCAACAACGTCGACGATCAACCCGGCGTGATCACGTACACCCAGTGGCTGAACGCCGCCGGGACCCTCGAGGCCGACCTCACCGTCACCAAGCTCGACGAGGGTCGGTATTGGGTGGTCGCCACCGATACAGCGCACCGGCACGTCGAGACGCGTATGCGTCGCCACTTCGGCGACTGCCACGCGATCGCCACTGACGTCACCGGAGGCTTCGCCCAGATCAACGTGCAAGGGCCACGCTCGCGCGAACTGTTGCAGTCGGTGACGTCGGCAGACCTGTCGAACGAGTCGTTTCCATTTCGTGCAGCTCGCTACATCGACATCGGCTTCGCACAGGTGCTGTGCATTCGCATCACCTACCTCGGGGAGTTGGGGTACGAGCTCTACGTCTCCGCCGAGCAAGCGGTGCACGTCTACGACCGGATCGTCGTCGCTGGTCAGAATTTCGGTTTGCGCCACGCCGGCTTGAAGGCCTTGGGGAGCCTGCGGATGGAGAAGGGCTATCGCGACTATGGCCACGACATCGACAACACCGACTCGGTGTTCGAAGCCGGTCTTGGTTTTACCGTCGATCTCGACAAGCCCGACGGCTTCATCGGGCGCGACGCAGTCGTGGCCGCCAAGGCTGCAGGCCCGCTGACGCGCCGCCTCGTCCAGGTGCTGGTCGACGATCCAGAGCCACTGATGTTCCACGCCGAGGTCGTGCGCCGTGACGATCACCCGGTCGGCTACGTGCGCGCTGCCTCGTATGGCTTCACGCTTGGTGGCGCCGTCGGCCTGGTCATGATCGAGGCGGGCGAACCCGTCAATGCTGCGTACCTGTCGTCGGGCACGTGGGATGTCGAGATCGCCGGCTGCCGCTACCCGGCACGCGTTTCGATGCGGCCGCTGTACGACCCCGACAACCTGCGCATCAAGGCGTAGCGCTGATGTTCGACGGTCGACTCGTCGAGCGCGGCAGTGCGGAGTACGAGGAAGCCCGAACCGACGCGTTGTTCAACGCCCGCCATCCGTCGCGCTATCCGGCGGCGGTGCTGGAGGCGGCCAGCGAGGCCGATGTCGTTGCCGGCGTACGGCTGGCGGCGGAGCGCGGCTGGAAGGTGGCGGCTCGGTCAGGCGGGCACGCCTGGGCCGGTTGGAGCGTGCGCGACGATGCACTGCTGATCGACCTTGCCGGGTTGCGGGAGATGACCGTCGACGTCGACAACCTCACGGCGACCGTCACCCCGGCGATGCGTGGCGGGCAGGATTTCGCGCCGTTCCTGCGTGAGCACGGATTGGTCTTTCCGGGAGGGCACTGCTCGACGGTCGGCCTCGGCGGCTACCTCCTCCAAGGTGGTCAGGGCTGGAACTCGCGCGCGTGGGGATGGGCATGTGAGAACGTGCTCGGCGTCGACGTGGTGACCGCTGACGGGAAGCGCGTGTATGCCGATGCCGAGGTCAACAGCGATCTGTATTGGGCGGCGCGTGGTGCTGGTCCGGGGTTCTTCGGTGTCGTCACCCGCTTTCACGTGCGCGTGTATCGAATGCCGGCGGCCTTCACGCACACCACGTACGCCTTCCCCATCGAGTGCTTCGAAGAGTTGATCCACTGGTCCCACGACGTCTTGCCGGCGTTGGACAGCCGGGTCGAGCCCGTGATCGTCGGCACGCGCATTCCTCCGCCCGACATCGACGTCGGTGGTGGCCCGATGTTGATCATGCACACGACCGGGATGTTCGACACTCCCGAAGAAGCCCGCCGCCTGATGGCACCGCTCGAGACCTGCCCGTTGCTCGACCGCGCACTGCTGCGGATCTTCGCCGAGCCCACATCGTTCGACGACGAAAACCCGATCATGGATGCCCAGAACCCGCCGGGAATGCGCTACTCCGCGGACTGCGCGTGGACCGACGCGCCGGCCGGCGAGTTGGCGCCCATCGTCGGCGAAATCTATCGCTCGCTGCCAACACCTGAGTCCTTCATCATCTGGTACGGCTGGTCGCCTTCGCGCCCGCTACAGGACATGGCGTTCTCGATGGAGGGCAACGTCTACATCGCCGCCTACACGATCTGGGCCGACGAAGCCGACGACGCGGCGATGCAGGATTGGGTGACGACGAGATTTCGGGCATTGGAATCAGTGAGCAAAGGCTCGTACCTGGGCGATGCCGACCTCACCCGACGTCCGTCGAAGTTCATGGCCGATGCCAACTTCGCCAAATTGCAACAACTGCGCGAGGTCTACGATCCCGACGGGCGGTTCTTTGACTTCTACCAGCGTTCGGGATGCTCGGCGAACGAGTTCGAACCGCGCTGACCCGAACGCGATTTGGCGCCGGGAGTCTTCTTGCGCGGTCGCAAGGGATTGCCCTTGCCGTCCCTGTCTTCAGTGAGGAGATTGGTGAGTGTGATGGCTGCGATTGCGTGTCCGAAGTTCATACCCACACGACCCACCGCCGTCGCCTCGGATACACATTTCTCACCGCAATACGCGAGGCAAGTCACGAAATCTCCGGCGCGACCGGAGATTTCGTACCTGGCCTCCGCGGACCCTCGAACGCGTTCGCGATGGTGGGCTCCCTGATGCGAGGCAAGTCACGAAATCTCCGGCACAACCGGAGATTTCGTACCTGGACTGGTGGGGGTGGTGGCGGGCTGGGTCAGCAGGTGACCGGTTGGCCGGTTGCGGGGCCGGTTGCGGTCGCGGTCAGCGATGACAGGACGACGGCTTTGCCGGTCTCGACGGTGGCGGTTCCGCACTGGGGAAGCGCGGCCCTGCCACTCGACACCAACTGCGCGTAGGCGGTCCGTGCCTTGACCTTGCCAGTTGAGATGATCTCGGCGAGGTAACCGGTGAAGATCGGCGCGGAGAACGAAGTTCCGCTG
>JAENVT010000157.1 GCA_016650435.1 Ilumatobacteraceae bacterium | reverse complement strand
CCCACACCTTGTTCGGCGCCAACTTCTGCACACCAGCCCATGACGCCTTGTCGGCGCCATCCCAGACCGGGCCGACGCTGCTGACCAGGAGTTCGTCAACACCGTCGCTGACCCATGTGTGGGCGTGCACGCCGTTGGTGATCGCACCGATCGGAACCTCTTCGACCATGACGTCGGGCCACATGCCTCGGAACATCTCGCGGCTGACCGCACCATGCAGTTGGGCGACGCCGTTGCTGCGACCGGCAAGGCGCAAGCCCATCACCGCCATGTTGAACCGGTCGTCGTCGGGCTCGTCCGGCCGCTGACCGACAGCCATCAATTCATCGAGTTGGATCCCCAACGATGTCGCAAAAGAGGTGAAGTACTTCTCCATCAACTCGTGAGGGAATCGATCGATTCCGGCGGGCACCGGGGTGTGCGTGGTGAAGACTCCGCCAGCGCGCACCACCTCAATTGCTTCGGCGAACGTGAGGCCGGATTCAACCAACTCGCGAATGCGCTCGAGCGACAAAAACCCGGCATGCCCTTCGTTGGTGTGGAAGACCTGCGGGTGCAGTCCGAGTGCACGCAACGCTCGAACGCCGCCGATCCCGAGCACGATCTCTTGACGTATCCGGTGCTCGATATCGCCGCCGTAGAGACGATTGGTGATGGCCGCGATCTCGGGGGTGTTGGTATCGACCGCTGCGTCGAGGAGGTACAGGTTGACGCGCCCGACCATGACCTGCCAGACGTTGAGCCGGGCGATGTCGTCGCCCATGTCGACCGACACCTGCACGCCCGTCGGAGTCAATGCCAGGCCGTGCGGGTCGAGCCGCGGGAAGCGTTCTTCCTGGTAGCCGTCGGCGTTGAGACGTTGGCGGAAGTAGCCCTCGGCATACAGCAGGCCGATGGCAACGAGCGGCAACCCGAGATCCGAGGCAGCCTTCAGGTGGTCGCCGGCGAGAATGCCGAGGCCCCCGCTGTATTGAGGCAACGTCTCGGTCAGGCCGAACTCCGGCGAGAAGTAGGCGACGAGTTCGAGCGGGCTGTGTTGCCGGCTCTGGAACCAACGTGGCTCGGTGGTGGCCTGCGCAAGGCGAACCGCCGCCGCGTCGGTGAGTGCTGCGATCTCTGGATTGGCCGAGAGTTCGGTCCACCGTGCGGCCGTGATGCCGGCGATCAAGCGCAATGGATCGTGCCCGCTGGACTCCCACAACGCCGGTTCCAGCTGGGCGAACAGCGCCTGCGTTTGGCGGTCCCAGGTCCAGTAGATGTTGGTGGCCAGTTCGGCGAGCGCCTCGAGACGCGCTGGGATGGCGGGAACGACGTTGAACTGGCGGACAGCGCGCATTCGGGCGAGTTTAGTCGTGGCAGTGCGCGCCGCCCCCGGTGCGCCGCTCAGCCGCGCTTGGCCTTGCCGTATACGCCCAGCGTGGCGGCGGCAATCGCATCCCATGTGTACCGACTGGCCAGCAACGAGGCGGCCTTCGTTCGCATCACATCGGCGATCTCGGGATGGCCCAAGACATCGGCGATGCAGTTGGCGAGGGCGATGTGGTTTCCGGGCTCGAACAGCACCCCCGCGCCCGTGCCCTCGACGATCTCGGCGAGACCACCGGTACGAGCAACGATGGTCGGCGCGCCCGCCGCCATCCCTTCGAGGGCGACAATGCCGAACGGCTCGTACAGCGATGGGATCACAACACAGCTGGTGCGCTGAAGCAGTCGCCGCAGTTCGTCGTCAGGTACGAAACCGGCAAGTTGCACGATGTCGCCGACACCTTCCATGTCGATCTGCGTCTGAAGTTCGGCGAGGTATGTGCCGCGTCCGGCTATCACGCAGCGAATCTCGGGGATGCGATGGCGGAGATGACCGATTGCCCGGGTGAGAACCTGGAACCCCTTCTCGTACTGGATTCGTCCCCACGCGACGACGAGCGGCTCTCGGTCACCCTGCGGCGGTGCCGGCGACAGCCATTGGCCGATGTCGATGCCATTTGGCACCAGATTGACCTTCTCCGAGGGCAGTTCGAAGCCATCGGTGACCTCGCGGACCATGAACCGCGAGCAGGCAACCACCTGATGCGCCTGAAGGGTGAGCCACCATTCCACGGCGTTGATCGCCGCGGGCGTGCCCTGGGGGACGTAGCCGCCGTGGCGGCCGCGCTCGGTCCCATGGATGGTGGCGACCAGCGGCACACTCCACAGTGCCTTCAGGGTGTCTGCGGTCCATGCGACCAGCCAGTCGTGGGCGTGAATGATCTGCGGTCTCCACGAGCCAAGCCGTGACGCAAGCTGGGTCAGCTGGTGATTTGCCGATGCCATTCGTGCCACCAGATAGTCATCGGGCAGCCAGGGCAGATCGGCATTGGCCCGCAGGACGCGGACCCCTTCCATCATCTCGTCATCGCCGACCTTCGGATGATCGAGACTGAAGACCACGACGTCGTGGCCCGACCGCGCCATTGCCCTGGCAAGACCGTCGACGTGGGCGGCAATACCACCAACGATTCGCGGCGGATACTCCCACGACAGCATCAGGATGCGCATCAATGGTTGACCGTAGTCGCCGGTGCCGTCACGTACGCTTCCGTCCGTGCTGCTCGGTGAACACGATCTCCACTTCTTCGGCGAGGGCACACATCGACGGTTGTGGGAGTGGCTTGGGGCTCATCCGTTGCCGGCAGGCGGCGTCCAGTTCGCCGTGTGGGCACCCAATGCCAAATCGGTACGTGTCATCGGCGATTGGGATGGCTGGGTCGACGGCGACGCCCTCGCGCCGCAAGGCAAGTCCGGTGTTTGGGCCGGTGTTTCCCGATCCGCGGCAATCGGATATCGATACAAGTTCGCGATCGAGTCGGCCAACGGCAGCGTAATGATGAAGGCGGATCCGATGGCGTATGCGACCGAGTGCCCGCCGGCCAACGCCAGCGTCGTGGCCTCACCGACAGCCCATGCCTGGGCTGACGACTCGTGGATGTCCACGCGCGGGCACGGGACCGGTCATCCGTTGCGCATCTACGAGATGCACCTCGCGTCGTGGCGTCACGGTGTCTACTCGTATCGCGAGTTGGCCATCCAGGTCGCCGACCACGTCAGCGCCCTCGGCTTCACTCACGTCGAACTGCTTCCCGTCGCCGAACATCCTTTTGGTGGTTCGTGGGGCTACCAGGTCACCGGTTACTACGCGCCGACAGCACGTTTTGGGGCACCCGACGACTTCCGAGCCTTCGTCGACGAACTTCATCAGCGCGGGATCGGCGTGATCCTCGATTGGGTGCCTGCCCACTTCCCGCGCGACGAATGGAGCTTGGCCCTGTTCGATGGAACAAAGCTCTACGAGCACAGCGACCCGCGCCAAGGCGAGCATCCCGACTGGGGCACGTTGGTCTTCAACTACGGCCGTCACGAGGTGCGCAACTTCCTGATTGCCAACGCGTTGTACTGGTTGCACGAGTTCCACATCGACGGCCTGCGCGTGGATGCAGTTGCCAGCATGTTGTATCTCGACTACTCGCGTGGACCCGGTGGGTGGATCCCCAACAAACTCGGCGGACGCGAGAACCTCGACGCCATCGACTTTCTTCGGCAGCTCAACGCGACGATCATCGACGATGTTCCGACGGCGATGATGATCGCCGAAGAGAGCACCGCCTGGCCGAAGGTCACCCACCCGATCGAGCACGGCGGTCTCGGGTTCACCCACAAGTGGAACCTGGGATGGATGCACGACACGCTCGGATACTTCAGCACCGATCCAGTCCATCGCCGTTGGCATCATCGCGAATTGTCGTTCGGGTTGCTCTACGCGTTCAGCGAGCGGTTCGTGCTGCCGATGAGCCACGACGAGGTGGTGCACGGCAAGGGAAGCCTGCTCGGCAAGATGCCAGGCGACGATTGGCAGAAGTTCGCCAACTTGCGCGCCATGTTCACGTGGATGTGGGCCATGCCCGGTGCTCCGCTGGTTTTCATGGGTGCCGAACTGGCTCCGTGGACGGAGTGGAACGACGCCGGTGGCCTACCGTGGCATCTGCTCGACCATGTGCCCCATCGCGGCGTGCGCGATCTGGTGGCCGAGCTCAACCGCGTTGCTGCGCAGTGGCGCTCGCTGTGGGAGCGCGATCACGAGCCGACAGGGTTCCAATGGCTCGACGCCGACGACGCCTTGCACTCTGTCTATGCCTTCTTGCGCTGGGGCCACGCCGGTGCACAGGCTGTCGCCTGCGTGGCCAACTTCACGCCGGTACCTCGGCCAGGGCACCGAGTCGGGCTGCCCTGGCCGGGCGAGTGGCGCGTGCTGGTCGACTCAGACAGCGGTCAGTTCGGTGGATCGGGATATCGCGGTGGCGTCTCAACCGTGTCGGCTACCACCCAGTACACGTGGCAGGGTCAGCCGGCATCTGCTGAGTTCGACCTGCCGCCACTCGGAGTCGTGTGGCTCGGGGCGGCACGCCCGTGATCGAAGCCTTGCGCGATCCGCGCATGCGCCCAGTCATCACCGCCTGCATCACACTCAGCCTGGCCGTCGGAGT
>JAENVT010000156.1 GCA_016650435.1 Ilumatobacteraceae bacterium | reverse complement strand
GGCATTGGTCAGCCGAACCCGGGCGAATTATCGCTGGTTCGTGTTCGCGGTGACCGATCCTGACCTGCCCGAGGCCCTGCTGCCAAGTCGCTGGCCGCGAGCCGCCGCCCACGATCTGTTCGTCGATTTGGTCGACGGATTGGCGACGTTGGCAGTCGACCGGGTCCGCGAGATCGTCTCGAAATATGACCGTGACCTGGGGAAACTGGTCCGGCTCAGACCTTCAGAATGAATCCCTTGACATGATGACATCATTGTGACATCATAATAGTGTCATAGAAAGGACAGATTGATGTCACCCTTCTTCGGAAACCCACAGTTCATCGCAGCATTGCACGACGACCGAGTGCGGCGTCTTCGCCAAATCACCCGAACCCGACGCGACCTGGCCCGTTTCGACGGTCGCCGCCGCGGCCACTGAGCAAGCCCTTCCACGAGAAAAATACGATGCAAGTTCAACCGATCATCAATGCGGTGCAAGCGGCACTCGCCGGGCAGGGCTCCTTGGCCGGCGGCGACGTCGCTGTCGAAGAAGCGCTCGACCATCTCGTCGCCGCCTTGGGGCCCGCCATCAGACAGGCGGCGATGGATCTCGCCGAGCAAGCCGCCGTCGAGGTCCGCGCCCAGTTGCCCGATCGCAACGTCGACCTCGTCCTCGCTGACGGAGACCCGTCGTTGCGCATCGCCGAAACCGCCATCTCGGCGCAGTCGCCGTCGGCTGAGGAGCTCGACGCCAGAATCACGTTGCGGGTCCCGCCGTCACTGAAAACGTTGATCGAAGATGCAGCCGAAACCGCCGGCGCCTCGGTCAACAGTTGGGTACTCGATGCGTTGTCGCGTCGTGCCCGCAAGCCCCAGCACGGCCAGGGGTTCCGCACGACTCACAGTTTCGATCTGTAGAGCGTGTGATATGAGTCGCAACGAGAGTTGGCAAGTTGGCGAACGACCTTCGCTCGATGTCCGTGTTCCGGTTGGCACGGTCGAGGTGTACACCGGTGATGCCGGCGTGATTCAACTCACCATCGACAGCACCGACGCCGACGAGTTCGAGATCTACAACACCGGCGATCGTGTCTCGGTGCGCCATCCGTCGCGTTGGGGTCGACGAGGGCGCCACACCCGCATCGTCGCTCACGTGCCTGGCGGTACCGACATTGAAATCAGCTCGACATCGGGCGAGATACGCCTGGTGGGGCGTCTTGGCGTCGTGCGCGTGCACACAGCATCGGGTGACATCGAAATGGGCGATGCCGTCAAGCTCGACGCGACCACTGCCTCCGGCGGTTTCTCGTGTGGCGAGATTGTGGGCGACGCGAACATCTCCTCGGTTTCCGGTGACTGCACCGTCGGGCGCGTCGGTGGCAGGCTCGACGCCACACTGACCTCCGGTGATCTGCGCGTCGAGATGTGCGACGGAGATGTGCTGATCGGCTCGACCAGTGGTGACGTGCGCGTCGGCCGCTGCTGTGGATCCGACATCTCTGTGCGTTCGATCTCCGGTGATGTGCGCGTGGGATTGCCCAGCGGCATTCGTGTCGAGGCCGAGATCTCGACCCTCAGCGGCCGAGCGATGCTGCCTGACCCGGTGCCGGCATCGGATCACACTGATCGACGCCCAGTCCGGC
The DNA here is from genome assembly GCA_016650435.1 of Ilumatobacteraceae bacterium. Next base: position 6,580 of record JAENVT010000156.1, on the reverse strand, counting down.
TGCAGCTGAAGACGGTGTCGGGCGACATCCGCGTCGAACGCGCCAGCTAGCCGACGGGCTCGTTCGAGCACCGCCTCGTAGGCTTGCCCGCCATGGATCGCCGTTGTGCCGCTGCTGCGATCGTCATCGCGCTGGCCGGATCGGTGACAATCCCCACTGCACGCGCCGCGCCTGCGACGGCAACGCATCCAGCAAAACGCGATGTGGCCTTCACGCCAGGCGCCATCTGTGACGTGGGTACCGCCCAGCTGTTGTCGTCACGACATCCGTTGGCCAGCCAGTTCGTCATCGTCGCAGCCGACACCTGGGAGTCGACAACCGCGACGCTGCAGATCGTGGCGAGGTCGAGCGCTGGTCAATGGCGCTGTCAGCAGGCACCGGTCACCGCCCGACTCGGCAAGAACGGCTCGCGCCCGCTAGCCGATCGCCGATCGGGAGACGGCACGGCACCAGCAGGAGTGTTTCCGCTCGGCAACGTGCGCGCGTGGGACGGGCAGCGCTTCCAGTTCTTCGGGAATCGTCCCGACATCGGGGTGCGCGGGTCGTACCGGCTCGTACGCCGCGAAGACTGCTGGGGCGCGACTCCAAATACACCCTCGTATCAGCAGCTGGTGAACGCTCCGGGATGCTCGTCACCGAACGAGTGGCTGGCAAACGTCGGCGACGTGTACGGGCACGCGGCCGTCATCGGCGCCAACCTCGACCCGATCTCCGGTGCGCTCCCGGGCGAACCGGCTTTCGCCGCGGCAATCTTCCTGCACCGCAACTCGTATTCAGCCTCTGGCGCGAGCAGACCGACCAGCGGTTGCGTCTCCCTCGCGGAGGATGATCTCGAGTTCGCCCTCCACGTGATCGACCCCAGTCTCGGCGTTCAGTTCGCCATCGGCGAGTTGTCGTGGCTGCGCGACTTGGCCTGAAGCCACTTGCGCGGGCCGTTCGAACCTGCCCATCAGCCTGAAAATTGCGATTGCACCGCCGAACAGCACCACCCCCACAAGGCCGTGGCCGTGCGTGGTCCCGCCCACTGCCACCCAGACCGCAAAGAATGTCAGCAGGGCGACGATCAGTGCCAGTGATTGCGCCCTCTGCTTGCCGATTCGCTCGTAGAAGGCGGAGATGATTGCGGCCACGAAGGCAGCGCAGGCGACGATGAAAATGGCGGCAAGCAAGGAAGTCGCTTCGTCGTTAGAGCCGGTCGTGGCCTCCGCCTGACGCAACAAGGCCCGCTCCTTTGGCGTCGCTATATGCACTTCGGTGATTGTGATCGGCTCGGTCGGCTGGTGATCACCGACGGTGGGGGTGTCTGTGATCGCCTTGACAATGCTCATCCCTCCTTCGACGAACCCGATCGAGGTGTAGTCAGGGTCCAGTTGCGGGCTCTTCACGACGACGAATATCAGCGTCGGCGCCTCGCCGGGCTTGCCGCTGTCGTACACGCTGAACGCGCCGCGAAGATTGCCAACCTTCTCGCGCTCGACTGGCAAGGCCGCGAGTTGCGCGGTCCCCAACTTGCCGACGATCTGGGCGTAGTACTGCGATTCCACGCGCGCCACGTTGGCGCCTTTGAAATCGCCGGCACCAAGGGCGGTCAGGAATTCCTTGACGTGCTGCGGGGCATTCTCAGGAGCCAGAGCGACGAGGATCGTTCCTCGCGACGTCGAGATGACGATACGGGGGTCTGTTTCGGGGGGCGTGTACGCGCTGCACGGTGTCGCGAACATCAACACGCCCAGGCACATCAGGCCGATCGCGAGCAGAGACCGCTTCACAGTCGCCCGCTAACAGCTCGCAGCGAGGACGACAGTGGTGATCGCGCCGCAGGATTGTGCAGCCGCCAGATGACACCGTCCACGAAGAAATGGTGGATCTGGATCGCAGCGAGCATGACGGCCGTGCTGAAGACCAACGGCTTTCCGAAATGGCTGCCGAGATGCGGAAGCGCCCAGAACAATATGTAGCCGCCTGCGATGTTGATCGCCATCCACCGCGACGACTCGGTCCACACGAACCGCACCGATGGTTCGCGTTTGCGTTCGCCGAGCCCTTCCTTGAGCTGAACGTTCCAGGCGATGAGCAGGTATTGGAGCGAGTGGAAGAACGGCACCATGTAGGCGAACTGCCCAGCAGGCGTGGCGACGAACCATACGTACTGGGTGAATGCCGGCAACAGCACGATCAGCGGCACCTTGGGGCCACCATTGACGATCTTCCAGATCAGAAGCGCAATGGTCGCAGCAAGCGCAATCCACATCAGCTTCGTCAATATCTGCGGAAGCCACACCGGAACACCGAGCGTCGGGTATTGGACGCCGTAGAAGGGATTGGCGTGGCTACCGACCTCGGCCCAGGCGTTTTGGACGAGAAAGGTCAAGAAGATGAACGCCGTCAGGCTGCGACGGAGCCACCCGTCGATGATGAACCCCGACCGCCGGGCGTAGACCATGGTGATTCCGAGCGTCTGGCCGGAAAAGTGGTAGGGCGACCACAGCAGATACAACTTGATGAACATCGGGGCGATGTTTTCGGGCGACAGATAGCAGCCGATCACCGCGGCAGTCACCACGATCGGGGTGACGTAGCTTGTCAGCGGGTATTGCGCGATCGACGCGCGGGAGTGATACAGCCGGTAGTTGGTCGAGGCGAAGTGCGGGTAGTTGCACACCCAGACCAGCGTGGCTGCGAGTGAAGCGACCGCCGGCGACGAGGCCATCTCCGGGCGCAGCCGGAATAGTGCGTAGAGCAGGAGCGATGCGCCGCCGATCAGCAGGGCATCGACGGGTGCATTGACGAAGTACCGGCCTGTCGCAGCAGTTTGCGGGCGCGTCTCGGCAATCGGAGACATCGTCGTCGCACTCATTCGGCTGATCTTGCCATACGTCTGAATACTTCGGCACGAATCTCAAGAATGTTGATCCATTCGGCCTATTGAAATTGGCGCAGCTAACGTTTCCCGCACTGACAGCGGAGGGGAACAGATGCAGCTCAGCACGATGCAGGACTATCCGTTGACGATCCGACCGATCCTGCAACACGGGCGCACGGTCCACGCCACCAGCAACGTCATCACCTTCACCGGCGATGGCTACGACGAGGCAACCTTCGCCGAGGTTGCCGACCGCGCCGACCAACTGGCTGCCGCCCTCACCAGGTTGGGTGTCCAAGACGGCGATCGTGTCGGCACCTTCATGTGGAACAACCAGACCCACCTGGAGGCATACCTCGCCGTGCCATGCATGGGCGCGGTGCTGCACACCCTCAACGTCCGCCTGTTCCCCGACCAACTCGCCTTCGTCATCAATCATGCCGAGGATCAGGTGATCATCGTCGATGCCTCGATCTTCCCGTTGCTCGCCAAGGTTCGTGATCAGCTGACCACGGTGAAGCACATCATCGTCAAAGGCTCTGGCGACACGTCCGCCCTCGGTGAGACCCTCGACTACGACTCCCTCCTCGCCGCAGAAAAGCCCGGCTTCGACTATCCGGATCTCGACGAGCGCACTGGGATGGCGATGTGTTACACGAGCGGCACCACCGGCAACCCCAAGGGTGTGATGTACAGCCATCGCAGCACGTTCCTGCATTCGCTGATGGTCACCTCGACGGCCAACATCGCCCTCGCCGAGAGCGACCGGATGCTGGTGATCGTGCCGATGTTCCACGCGAATGCCTGGGGTACGCCGTACGCGGCGTGGATGGTTGGCGCCGACCTGGTGTTTCCACAGCAGTACTTGCAAGCCGTGCCGTTGAGCAGGATCATCGAAGAGACCAGGCCCACGTTGACCGGCGCCGTACCAACGGTGCTGACGGACCTGCTGATCAACGGCAAGGCAGCCGATCTGTCGTCGCTGCGGCTGGTGATGTGTGGTGGTTCGGCTGTGCCGCGGGCCTTGATCGAGGGCTACCTCGACGTCTTCGGTGTGCCGATCGTTCAGGGTTGGGGCATGACGGAAACCAGTCCGGTGTGCGCGATCGGCCATCCGCCAAAAGACATGGCAGGCGACGATGAGGTCACGTGGCGGTCGCGCACCGGTCGCATTCTTCCCGGTGTCGAACTGCGCCTCACCGACGACAGTGGGGCGACCGTTCCGTGGGATGGCGAGTCGCTCGGCGAGATCGAGGTGCGCGGGCCGTGGATCACTGCCTCGTACTACCGGGTCGATGATCCCGACAAGTTCCACGACGGTTGGCTTCGTACCGGCGATGTCGCCTCAGTGTCGCCGAGGGGATATGTGATGATCAGCGACCGGTCGAAGGACGTCATCAAGTCCGGTGGCGAGTGGGTGTCGTCTGTCGACCTCGAGAACACGCTGATGGGTCACCCCGACATCGCCGAGGCGGCCGTCATCGGTGTACCCGACGAGCGATGGGACGAACGGCCCCTCGCCTGCGTGGTTCGCAAAGCCGACTCGACGGTCACTGCTGCGGAGCTCCGCGGCTGGTTGGCCGAACGCACAGCCAAGTTCTGGCTTCCCGAGCGATGGACATTCATCTCCGAAGTGCCCAAGACGAGCGTCGGCAAATTCGACAAAAAGGTTCTCCGAGCGCGCCACGCCGCTGATCAGTTGGAGGTCGAGAAGCTGGCCTAGTTCTGGGTCAGTGCCAAGGCCAGTGATTCTGCTTCGCGAGCGCGCAGACCGGCGTTGACCTTTTGGCGCTCGAGCAGTTGCTCGAGCGTCTTGGCGGCTTGCGGAATGGGATGCTCGGAGAAGAACGCCTCGACGTCGGCGACGAGGTTTGGTGTTGTCAACGTGGTGATGGAGCTGACCATCCGGACGATCGTGTTGTCGGGGAACTTCTCGAGCAGCTGCGGCCACTGCCGCCGGACGAACTCCCACGCCATCGCGCCATTCTGACGATTGGCAATGCACCGATTCAGTAGGAACGGGGCATCCTGCGTTTTGACCTCGTCCGACAACGCCAGGTCGATCGTGCGGCGGATCTGCTCCGCCCGCGGGAACTCGGCGAGCGCAAACATGTATCGCAACTTCAGCTGGGGTGTTTCGGCGGTGCGGAACCGCTGCACGAACTCGTCGTAATCGTCGTCGGTTCCGATCGAAGCCACCGCGACCGCGGCGGTCGCGGCGAGCTCGGGGTCGGTGCTGTCGTCGTTCAACATCTCGCGGCAGCGAGCCTGCGCTTCAGGGTCGCTGCCTTGGATGGCCAGCACGCCGACCATCAAGCCGCGGAACTTGGACGTGAGATCCGATTCGCCGTCAGTGGGTTCCCACCCGAGATCGGCGACGACGGGGCGGGCGAGATCGGCGATGCGGTGTTGCAGAGCCTCGTAGGCGGGCCCGTCGAGCAGCCGGCCGAGACCGCGCAGCCCAACGGCAATTGCCTGCCAAACCGCCAGGTCTCTGTTGTCGTGGAATGCTTCGACGAAGGTGAGGAAATCTGAAGCTGCCAACCTGCCGCTGATCACTGCGTTCCAGGCATCGTCGACGAGGTTGTAGCGATCGATCACAGTGAGGCGCTCGAGCGTGTCGCCACTGATTCGGGTGCGCAGCGTGTCGTCGTAGGCGACACGCATGAATCCGTGACCGCCGGCATTGACGACCACCGTTGCATCGCCGGTTGGCAACGTGACGCGAGCTTGCGCCGAATCGAGCAGCAGCTTCGATTCGACTCCGTCGATCGACAGGTGAATCGGCACAACGAATATCGTCGGATCGTCGGTGTCTTCGTACCCGAACCGTTGCTGGTTCAGCACCAGCTCGGTGCCGTCGAGGCGGGCGGAGATCAGCGGGTATCCCGGCTGCCAGATCCATGAATCCATCAGAGTGCGCACCGGCACGCTGGGGTTGGCCTTTTCGATCGCATCCCAAAGATCGCCGGTCTCGGTGTTGCTGTAGGCATGGGTCTTCAGGTACAGGCTGATTCCCTGGCGGAACTCCTCGGCGCCGAGGTACTGCTCGAGCATGCGGAGCAACGAGCCACCTTTTTGGTAGGTCAGCACGTCGAACATGCCGTCGCAGTCGGCTGGCGCTTCTACAGGGAACTCGACCGACCGCGTGCTGGCCAACGAGTCGGTCTCGAATGCCGCGCTGCGTTCGAGACTGAACGTCGTCCACCGCTGCCAGTCGGGCCGGAACGCGTCGCAGCAGGCGATCTCCATGAACGTGGCGAAGGCTTCGTTGAGCCAGATCCCGTTCCACCAGCGCATGGTGACGAGATCGCCGAACCACATGTGGGCAACCTCGTGGGCCACGACATCGGCGACGTTCTGCAGCTCGTATTGGGTGGCCGTCTGCGGATCGGCCAGCAGCAAGCTTTCGCGATACGTGATGCAGCCGAGGTTCTCCATCGCGCCGGCGGCGAAGTCGGGCAGGGCGAGCATGTCGACCTTGTCGCTCGGGTACGGGATGCCGTAGTAGTTCTGGTACCAACGAAGCGAGAACGCGCCGATCTCGAGAGCGAACGCGGTGAGGTGGCCCTTGCCGGGCACGTGGACGGCGCGCAGCGGAGTTCCGTCGACGTCGATCGGTTCGGTGGCCTCGAGCGGGCCGACGACGAACGCCACCAGGTAGGTGCTCATGCTCATCGTCGGCTTGAAGACCACGACGTGCTTACCGTCGTCGCG
>JAENVT010000155.1 GCA_016650435.1 Ilumatobacteraceae bacterium | reverse complement strand
CGACCACATCCTCGAGAACCGTTACTTGGTAGCCCTCCATCGCGGCTTGGAGCGCGTTGATCGGATCGACTTCGGTGACGATGACCCTGCAACCCTGGCCCTTCAACGCCTGGGCGCAACCCTTGCCGACGTCTCCGTAGCCGCAGATCACGGCGACCTTGCCGCCCAACATCACGTCGGTCGCCCGACAGATGGCGTCGGTCAAGGAATGGCGGCAGCCGTACAGGTTGTCGAACTTGCTCTTGGTGACCGAGTCATTGACGTTGATCGCCGGGAACATCAGCTCGCCGCGCTCGTGCATCTTGTACAGGCGCATCACACCGGTCGTCGTCTCTTCGGTGACACCTTTGACCTCGGCGAGCATGCGCGTCCACTTCTGCGGATCGGTCTTCAACGAGCGCTGCAGCAGGCCGAGCACGATCGCGAATTCCGGGTTCGACGCCGACGTGGGATCGGGAACCTCACCGGCCTTTTCGAACTCGGCACCTTTGTGCATCAGCATCGTTGCGTCGCCGCCATCGTCGAGGATCATGTTGGGTCCCTGTGGGCCGGTGGGTCCGTCGGGCCACGTCATCATCTGCTCGGAACACCACCAGTACTCCTCCAGCGTCTCGCCTTTCCATGCGAACACCGGCACACCGTTGGGCTCTTCGATCGTCCCCTCAGGACCCACTGCAACAGCAGCCGCGGCGTGATCCTGCGTCGAGAAGATGTTGCAGCTGGCCCAGCGCACTTCGGCGCCGAGTTCGACGAGCGTCTCGATCAGCACCGCCGTTTGGACGGTCATGTGCAACGAGCCGGAGATGCGTGCACCGGCAAGCGGCTTGGACGGGCCGAACTCCTTGCGCAGGGCGCGCAGCCCGGGCATCTCGTGCTCGGCAAGGTGAATCTCTTTGCGCCCGAATGGGGCGAGCGACAGATCGGCGACGCGGTAATCGCGTCGCGCCGCGAGTGACGTGGTCATAGCAGGTTCCTCCACAGGAATGAACGGCACAAGGTGTGCGAATTTGTTGTCGGGCAGGTGCCAGCTGGCAACGTTCAGGTCAGCCCGTGGGGTACCGACAGTCTAGGCGTCGGCGAGCACAACTGCCGAAGCGTCGAACAGGTAGTGCGCGTACCCGGCGAGGTTGTAGACCCGCATCGTGTTGCTGGCGCCGTACTTGAGGACGGCCATGTTGGGGATCGGCGGCCCTTCGACGGTGTTGAGGTTCGACGACAGCGGCCGGGTGACATCGGCGGGATACGCGGTGAGGAACGATCGGGCAATAGCCGTCGGGTACTGCCGGGTGACCGACGCCGAGGTGAGGTTGCCGATCACCGCAAGCTGCGCGCCAACCGCGTCGGGACCGATGGCCACTGAACTGGCGAAGTCGGCGAAGCTCCAGTCCTCGGCCTGGCCTGGCCCCAACGGGGCGCTGCCCCACTGCGGAAGGCGGGTGTCGAACGTGCGATACGGCGAGGACAGCGGTACGACTCGACCCTGGCGAGTCTCAGTCGTCTCGGGCGCGTGGTTGCGCATGTAGCCGACGACATCGGCAACGACCTGCGTCTGGCCCTGGTTGTTGAAGATGCGCACCTTGCCATCGGTGCCCACAGGCACGAACACGAGGTTGGCCTTGATCACGCCGGCGGCCAGGTTGACATTGGAGGTTGTCGGATCCTGACCAGCCGGCAGCGCGTTGGGGAAGACAGATAGGTGGGTGGCGGTAGCGCCGGGATCGGTGGTGATGCCGACGACGTTCAGCAACACGCCGGTGACCTCTGGAGAGTCCGGCACGACGTCGACCACAGTCGGGTTGACGCCGTCGACGCCGCGGATCTGCAGTTCCATCGTTTCTTTTTGTCCGAGCGGCGTTGCGCCGACTCGGTTGGTGCCGTCGCGGGTGTCGAGCACGCGCGATGGTGTCGTCGGAATCAATCGAGCCCCATCCGCGGCGGTGTATGTGCTCGTCGAGAACCAGCCGAAGACATCGACGACGACTTGCGCAGTGGTGCCGTTGCCGAACAAGCCGATGGTGAGGGCGCCATCCGCTCCGGGTCGGACGATCGACACGTTGGGCACTGTCTGGTTCGGCGCGAAGTTGATGATCGACGTGCGATCCACGGGCTTGGCACTCTTGCCGTATGCCTCGAGATAGCCGTTGGCACCGGGCTCGGTGACCGTGATGTTGACAACGACGGCCAGCACGTTGGTCGCCGTGTCGGGTATGCCGCCTTGACCGAGGAGGTCGATGTCGAATGTCGCCGGCTCGGGCCCCGACAACGGCTTGGCACCGAGCGGGGCGACATCGTTGATCGACGTCGCCGGGCGGGAATCGAAGATGCGCGCCGGAGTGAGCGGATGGAACTCGCCACCGCCGCACAGCGTGCAGGGCGCTGCCGAGGCCGTGGGGACCAACTGCGAGGTGACCGGAACGACGAGAATTGCGCTGGCCAGACCAAGGACTGCCGTCAACCGCGCGATGTGACGCCTTGACATCATCGTGTGAGCGTACCCCACGACGCCGCCAAAAT
>JAENVT010000154.1 GCA_016650435.1 Ilumatobacteraceae bacterium | reverse complement strand
TCCGCCGTCGGCTTCCATCGCTCGACCGTCGCGCGCACCAGCTCGCCGGTGTTGACCACGCGGAGGTTTTGAGGGTCGACCTCGCCGACGATCGACAGCCTGAGGTTTCGCTCGGCGGCTCGGGTCAGTCGGTCGAGCTCCCCGAGGGCCACCAACAAGTCGGATTTGACTTCGGGATCAGTGATGCCCCGCAGCGCCATCTCCATGTGACCCCGGGCGATCGTTATCGGTGTGCGCAGAGCGTGCGCTGCGTTCGCGAAGAAAGCACGTTGGCGCTCATTGCGGCGTTGCTCGATGGTGGTATTTTCCTTCTCATCGGCCAGAACGCGGCCTCGGTGGCGAGCGAGCACGACGAGCGCTACAAAAGCAGGGACGTCGAGGAACAACTCGATGAAGGTCTCGACGACCGCGTAGTGGGTACGGAGATCGTCCACCTCGACGACGACCGCGAGTCCGCCGACAACGCACACCAGGGTCCACAATTGAAGTCGCTCCGACGAGGCCCGCAGAGCAACGAGCGCCAGACCGATCCAAACCACGTGGAACAGGACCAGCTCCGCGTCGGGATATTGCCACAGTGTCGTCACCACGAGCGCGAGCGCGGCGACTATCGCCGCAGTCGTGCGCAGCGCTCTATGCGGAGATCCGGTAGCCCACACCACGTACCGTCTCGATGACCTCAGCCCCGAGCTTCTGGCGGATGCGGCCGATGGTCACCTCGACGACGTTGGTCCCGGGATCGAACAACATGCCCCAGACGTCGGCAAGAAGCTCTTGGCGGCTTACCGGCTTTCCGGATTGTGCCTTGAGATGGCGCACCAACCGGTACTCGCGGTCTGTCAGGCGAACCGGGCCGTTGCCGATATCGACACTGCGCTCATCGGTGTCGACGACGATGCCGGCGCGCTCGACACTTTCCAGAGCTGCGCCCACGCTGCGTACCCGCGCGCCGACACGTGCAATCAACTCCGAGAGGACAAAAGGTTTAGTCACGTAGTCAGCTGCACCGAGCTCGAGGAATCGCACCCTGTCGCTGACATCACTGCGCGCCGACAGGATCAGAACCTGCTGGTTGGGTCGTTGCGCAAGGAGCTCCTGGAGCACGGCCTCGCCGGACAGCGATGGCAAGGTCAGGTCGAGCACGACCACCGCGTATATCCCGGTGAGTGCCATCGTCAGCCCGGACCGTCCATCGTCGGCCACGTCAACCCCATATCCGGCTGCCTGGAGAGCTCGCGTCACGAAGCTGGCGAGCTTGGGTTCGTCCTCGATGATCAGCAGGCGCGTCATTACACGGGATCCCTGTGCTCTCCACTCCACTCGGCGACAGCTACTACGGGGTGAAGCATGGCAGGGCGAGTCTAGGACGAGAGCTACCGACTCGGCGGCGAACGTCGCATCCCACGAGAAGCGACCGGATTGCGCAGGACATAGTTCGCCTTATGATGACGAAGTGGTGGTTGGATCGACTCGATCCCTGTTCTTTTCAGATATCGAGGCCTCGACCGCGCTCTTGAAACGCAGTGGCGACAGTTATGAAGTGCTCGTCGGCAGACATCGTGAGATTGTTCGCGGAGCGATCACTCGCTTCTCGGGTGTTGAGCACGGAACTGAAGGTGACTCATTCTTTGTAACGTTCGGATCGCCGGTTGCGGCTGTCCGAGCGGCTATTGAGGTGCAATTGGGCCTTCAACACGAGGCATGGCCCAACGCGGAGACTGTACGAGCCCGAATTGGCCTGCACATTGGTGATGTTTCGCAGACACCAGACGGATTGTTTGGTGTGGCCATTCACCACGCCGCCCGGATTATGGCCGCAGCTCACGGGGGTCAGATCGTCGTAAGTGAGCAGCTCTATTCTTTGGCTTGCGCCGAGCCTGATTTTGATTTTCGGCCGCTCGGTCGGTTTCAGTTGCGTGATATGGGCTCCGTCCCACTGTTTCAGGTTGTTCGAGCCGATCTCGCAGATGGCTTTCCCGCTCTACGAGCATCCAGCGATTCCCGAAGCAATCTGCCTCTTCAACCGACTTCATTCATCGGGCGTCGACGCCAGGTTGCCGAGATCCGCGACCTGGCCATTCGGTCACCGCTGGTGACGTTGACTGGCCCGGGAGGGGTGGGCAAAACGAGGCTGGCGGTCGAGGTCGGCAGGATGTCGCTCGACCTGTTCCCAGACGGGGCGTGGCTAGTCGAGTTGGCACCGATCGCCGATCAGGGTGTCGTGATCGCGGCGGTCGCAGCGTCGTTGTCGGTGCAGGTGCAGCCGAGCCTGACGGTGGTGGCATCGATTGTCGATTGGTTGCGAGGTCGCCGGCTGATGTTGATCCTCGACAACTGTGAGCACGTGCTCTCGCCGGTGGCAGAGTTGATGTCGGCGGTGATCACCGGCTGTGAGACGGTGGCAGTCGTAGCGACAAGTCGTGAGCCGTTGGGTCTCGCCGGGGAACGAGTGGTCCCGGTCGCCTCGCTTGCGCTCGCTGATGCGGTGGAGCTGTTCCGTGAAAGGGCGACCGCGTTTGATGACTCATTCGTAATCTCGGCACAGGACCTGGCGGTGTTGGGCGCGATTTGTGAGCGGTTGGACGGTATCCCGCTGGCGATCGAACTGGCAGCAGCGCGGGTTCGCTCGCTGACACTCACCGATCTGGCAGGCCGGCTCGACGACCGGTTCCGCCTGCTCCGTGGCAGCGGTCGGGGCGGATTGGAACGCCACCAGACTCTTCGCGCAGCGGTGGAATGGTCATATCAGTTGCTGGGCGAAGCGGAACGTGTGCTGTTCGACCGAGTGTCGGTGTTCGCAGGCGGATTCGATCTCAATGCCGCTGAAGCCATCTGCGCTGACGATCTCGTCGACGTCGACGAGATGCTCGATTTGTTGAGCTCGTTGGTCGACAAGTCGATGGTGATCGCTGATCGAGGTGGTCATTCGATGCGTTATCGGCAGTTGGAAACGTTGCGCCAATACGGCGAGGAAGGTCTCGCCGACCGGGGCGACGTGGCACGAGTCCGAGATCGCCACCTCAACCATTACGTAACAATCTCTCGCGAGGCTCGGGCGTTGGAGATGGGTCCTCGTCAACTCGACGGCGAGGCCGCGTTCGACGACGAATGGGACAACCTGCGGGCCGCGGTGGCGTGGGGGACGGTAAGCGGTGGCCACGACGCCGCCGACGACATTCTCTACTACACGGCGAGCTACGCCTACCACCGCATACACCTTGAATACGTCGAGTGGGTCGAGCGGCTCCTCGCGACCGGACAGGAGGGTGCCACACGCCCGAGTCGGATCTGCGAAGGTGCCGCCGCGTTCGCCTTCATCGCCGGCGACTGGGATGGTGCCATCGCACTATGCCGTCGCGGGATCGCTGAGAACCCCGACCCGGACTACGTCGCAGATTGTTGGCAGACGATGGCGAACGCGTTCTTTGGTCAGGGACTGGTTGAGGAAGCACGGCAAGCGCTCCAAGCGGCGGAGGCGGCCGGGGCTCATACGGACGACCCATACGTGAAGTTTTGGCTGCTTTTCGGCAGGGCGATCGTGACCTCCGCCGTCGATCTCAACGCGATGCCCGCCGCCGTGGCCCGGCTTTCGGAGTATGCGCATCGCATCGGCGCGCCGTGGATGTTGAACGCCGCGCAGCAGATGCAAGCTCAGCTCTGTTTGAGCAACAGGGATTTCGACGGGGCGCTCGTCGCCTCCCGGGCCGCGTACGCGCTGGCCCGCAGCACTCGTTCAGTGGTCGACGAAGGAGGCGCCGGTCAAGCGATAATCGCCGCCATCGTTTCTGCTGATGCAGGGCCGACACCCGAGTGCCGGCAGATCCTCGCCCAGATTCACGACGCCCGCAACTGGTTCCAGTTTTGGTTAGCCATCGAATCAATCGCCAACAACCTGGCGCGCAACGGCCATGCCGAAGGAGCAGCCACCATCATGGGCTACCTCGACACCCACATCGTGGCGCTGCCGGGCACAGGCCTACCCATACGCGATCACACCCTCGGAATCGTGCGCCAACACGTGCGTGGCCGGGAATGGATGGATCGGGGCGCGGGCATGGACCGCGACCAAATGGTCACGTACGTCCTCGGCCAACTCCCCGGTTAGCGCTCGCGACCGTGACCGCGTCGTTGACGTGGACATCCCCAGGTGTGTTCACTTGCGTCCATACACCGAAAGTCCCTCCGTGGTGACGCGCCAGGGTCTTGTAGATCTCGAGGTCGCGGACGAGCTCGGGCTGTGGTCGGGTAACCATCGTGCAGCGAATGCACCCTTGGCGCGGCACGACAGCAGCCGAGCCGATGTTGAGCGTGGACCCGCACCAGTTGTCCTCGAGCCAATCATCGCCGTCGGCATCGATCAAGAGGTTGGGCCGGAATCGGCGTACGTTCCAGTCACCCGCCGGATACCGCACCGCACCGCTACGAAGGCTGGCAGTCGTCAACAGCAACAGCGGCATGGCGTCAACGAAACGGTCCGGAGGCATCGTCCACCCGATGGCTTCGCTGGTGTCGTCCGTCGCATCAGCGAAGTACTCAGCCTCGCCCCGAGGCCCGCCGACGGCGCCGACGAGGGTGACGGGCCGCTGAAGCCACTTGGAAAGGGCGGTGTTGGTCTCGGACCCTCGGCCGCGACAGACCTCACCGGACGGGAGCACGATATCCGGCTCGCCGTCGTCGGCGAGGGACGCGCCGGCGAGGAGTAGTTGGGGCTCGCGGCGCCCGGTGAGGATCTTGCCTGTTGTCTCGTCGCGAACACCCCAGCGCCGGTCACCGCGCAGACCACTGTCATCGAGGATCGCTCCCGACAGTCTCTCGCCCTGCAGCGACTTGACGGGGTAGCGCCAGATCTCCTCGATCCGCATAGATCTCGGTGCGGCCGTGTCCACGCGGTGAAGTATGGCAGGTGACGCGGCCCGGCCGGTCGGGCGCGATTTGTGCCATCCCAGGCGTTTTGCCGATCCCGAGCAGGCTGACCGGGCGCGATTTCGGCCATGCGTGGCGTGTTTCCGCGCCCGGTCAGCCACGTGGAACTGGCCTCGAGGACGGCCCACTGCAGATCTCCGCCGACGGAGGCGAGACGATGCTGACGCTGTTCCAAACCAGTGAAGCGCACCCCATGGTCGCTCAGACGAACGGCGTTGCATTCAGCGTCGATGTCGAGACCTTCATCTCATTCACACGCTCTCTCCCTGGTGAGATCAGCGGCCCCTCAGGTCGACCGCTCGTGCCGGACGACGTGATCGACTTCGACATGTGTTGGGCTTTCAACCTCGCCGATCCCTGGGGCAATCAGTATGAGCTCAACTGCTACGACTACGACCGGATCAAGGCCGATCTCATCGGACCCGACGCAATTACCGCAGTCCGCTACTGGCCACGCGAGTTGTACGACGAGCATGCCAGAACGAGATGAGCCGCCTGGGTGTGTAGCTACTGGACGACGCTATGGACAGGCATCACGTCGGGCTGACCGGGGTCGACCCCGACCTCGGCGAGGATCGGCATCAGCGTCGGGCCAAACGCATCGAAGTCTTCCTGCGAATCCCAGATGTCGTACACCATGAGGTGATCTTCGGGCCCGAACGTGGAGTGGTGGCTTCGGCCCTTGGGCTTGGCGGATCCTGCAGCCTCGAGCCGGGTCATGACCTCGTCGTACTGCGTCGCAGACATTGCCGCGGG
>JAENVT010000153.1 GCA_016650435.1 Ilumatobacteraceae bacterium | reverse complement strand
GCCGGCGGTGACTCACCGCTCGTCGATCCTGCGCTGGCGGCCGCGATCGCAGCCGGAGTCGACGACCTCGGCGACATCCCGATCCGCGAGCAACGGGCGCGCGTCGAGCAATTACGTACTGCGCTGACCGAGACCGACATCGACGACCCCGACGCCGGTCAACTGATGGAACTGATCGGCACGCTCGTGCGCAAGACGGTGTGGATCGTCGGTGGCGACGGATGGGCGTACGACATCGGCGCCGGCGGGCTCGACCACATCCTCGGCAGTGGCCGCAACGTGAACGTGCTGGTGCTCGACACAGAGGTGTACTCGAACACCGGCGGTCAGGCGTCGAAGGCAACCCCAAGGGGTGCAGTCGCCAAGTTCGCGGCCGGTGGCAAGGGCATTGCCAAGAAGGATCTCGGTCTAGAAGCGATGTCATACGGCGATGTCTACGTCGCCCACGTCGCCCTCGGTGCCAGCGACATCCAGACGGTGAAAGCGCTGCTCGAAGCGGAGGCGTGGCCGGGGGTCTCGCTGGTGATCGCGTACAGCACGTGCATCGCCCACGGTTTCGACATGGGGGAATCGATGACGCACCAAAAGGCTGCCGTGCACAGCGGGCACTGGCCGCTGTACCGCTACCAGCCGGGCGCAGGTGAGGCGACGCAACCCTTCCAGCTCGACAGCGCCGCACCCACGGTGCCATACGCCGACTTCGCCGGTAGCGAGGCGCGGTTCTCGATGTTGCAGCGCAGCGATCCCGATCGTGCCGCCCAACTGCTCGCGCTCGCCCAATCCGACGTGACAGCCAGGTGGCATCACTACGAACAATTGGCAGGAGTCGAGCGAACTGCCCCGCTGCACGTCGCAGCGCACACCATCGCCGAGACGGAGGACGTGTCATGACTGTCGATCTGTCGACCACCTATCTCGGATTGCGGTTGTGCAGCCCGATCGTGGCGTCCGCCAGCCCGATGACCGGCGACCCCGGCCGCTGGAACGACATCGAGGAGGCGGGTGCCGGCGCGATCGTGCTGCCTTCGCTGTTCGAGGAGCAGATCGAGCGCGACTCGTTCGCCGTCGAGGCGACGCTCGACCAAGGCACCGACACATTCGCCGAGGCGCTCAGCTACCACCCTGACGTGGACGACTACGACCTGGGACCGGCTCGCCATCTCGCTCTGGTCAAGTTGGCCCGTGAGCGGCTGTCGATCCCGGTGATCGCCAGCCTCAACGGCACATCGCCGGGAGGGTGGGTGCGGTATGCCCGCCACCTCGAGAACGCCGGCGCGCAGGCCATCGAGCTGAACGTCTACGACGTGGTCGCCGATCCTCGCCTGAGTGCGGCTGACGTCGAACGGCGGTACCTCGACCTGGTCGCGGCGGTGCGCGCCGAGGTGAAGGTGCCGCTTGCCGTGAAGCTCGGCCCGTGGTTCACCTCGCTCGGACACTTCGCGGTCGCCCTCCAGTCAGCCGGGGCCGACGGTTTGGTGTTGTTCAACCGGCTGTACCAACCGGATATAGACCTGGACACCCTCGACGTGACACCACGGCTGCAGCTCTCGACATCGACCGAGTCACGGTTGCCGCTCCACTGGATCGGCATCCTCCGTGGCGTCATGTCCTGCTCGCTCGCTGCCACGACCGGCGTGCACGAGGGGACCGACGCGATGAAGCTGCTGCTCGCCGGCGCCGACGTGGCGATGATGACCAGCGCGCTGCTGCTGCACGGGCCGACGCGAATCGCCGAGGTCCTCACCTGGATGAGCGATTGGATGACCGAACGAGACTATTCGAGCGTCGATCAGCTACGCGGCAGCGTCAGCCAGCGCAACGTCCCCGACCCAGGGGTATACGAGCGGGCCAACTACTACCAGGTGCTGCACAGCTGGCAGCACTAAGCGGCCCGCAATTGCAGCCAGGCCAAAACGGGTGCCGTCCCGGGTCGACGCAGTCGAAGGGAGAGTAACTACATTTCTTCGAGTTGGGGCTTGCCCATGGCATGGAAGGGGTCAGGGGTTCAATTCCCCTCAGCTCCACGAAACCCGTATGACATAAGGGTTTTCATCGCTCCAACGCACCCATCAGAGTACGCCCTGGGATCCAGAACGCTTCCACCGAGGAGTGTTGGTGTGAGCATTTTCGAGGT
>JAENVT010000152.1 GCA_016650435.1 Ilumatobacteraceae bacterium | reverse complement strand
TACAAGACCGCGGCGAAAGAGATCGCCCACCTCAATGGCCGCTCGGTCAGCTTCATGGCCAAGTACGACTTCAACGACACCGGATCGTCGTGCCATGTGCACAGCAGCCTGTGGTCGCTCGACGGCAAGAAGGCGATGTTCGACGATCACCATGGGACGCATGGCATGAGCGAGACGTTCCAGCACTACGTTGCCGGCTTGATCGCGACCGCCCAGGAGTTCAGCTTGTTGTGGGCGCCAACCGTCAACAGCTACAAGCGCTTCCAGCCAGGTTCATGGGCGCCGACCGGGATCGGTTGGGGAGTCGACAACCGCACGCTCGGCTTCCGCAAGGTCGGGCATGGCAAGGGCTCTCGCGTCGAGTGCCGCATTCCAGGAAGCGATGCCAACAGCTACTTCGCGTTTGCCGGCCAGATCGCAGGCGGTCTCTACGGGATCAAGAACGAGCTGCCGCTCGAGGAGCCGTACGCCGGGAACGGCTACGAAGCGACGGGAATCGGTCGCATTCCATGGAACCTTCCCGATGCCATTGCCCTATGGGAGGGTTCGGCGATTGCCAAAGAATGCTTCGGTGACGAAGTGCACCACCACATCCTCACGATGGCGAAAGGCGAGTGGCTGGCCTCGAACCAGTCGGTCACCGATTGGGAGCTGCGCCGGTACTGGGAGCGCATCTAGCCCAACCCCAGTGGAGTGTTTCACGCCCACCTGGGTGCCTCGAGACACTCCACTAGGATCTGGAGCTGAGCACCGCAACCCGGATGACCGACGCCAGCGTCACTGCGCCGGTTCAGGCGGCGGCGTGGCAGTGCGTGCGACGCAGACTGTCCCAGTCTTCGTCGGTCAGCAGCAGAGGGCAGCGATCGGCAGTGCGAGTCGCGATCAACACCATGTGATGGCCGGCCACGTCGAGGTGGCCCTGCAGGTGATGGTCGACATCCCAGTTGACCGCCGGCAGCGCGTTGGACCCCAGTACGTCGGCAAGATGACGGACCGCCAGGTCGTGTGCCTCGTCGTCATTCAATCGAGTTTTCGTATCCATTGTGAACTCCCGCTTTCTCAGGCGTCGACGGGGGGTGTCGACGTCCGAGAGGTTCCCGTTATTTGAGTATCGGCAAATGTTTGCGTTCGATCAAGGTATTTAGTCCCAAATAGGTCAAGCGCACTACTTTTCAACGACTCCATGATGCCAATTCCCGCCCGACTAACCGCGGCATGTGACTACCGTCGCCCCGATGACCTTACGATTCCATGAGATCGCGGAGTCGCGGCACCGCATTCTGAATCCCTTGTCGGCCGAAAAACTCCGCCTGATCGGTCGGATCTGCACCGCAGCGGGTCCGACCCGAATCCTCGATCTGTGCTGCGGCAAGGCAGAGATGCTGTGTACCTGGGCCGCGGAGCACGACGTCTCAGGCATCGGCGTCGACATCAGTGAGGTGTTCCTGGCCGCCGCCCATCAGCGGGCTGTGGAACTCGGAGTCGACGACCGGGTGACCTTGGTTCACGCCGATGCCACGGCCTACGCGGCCGAGGTCGATGAGCAGTTCGATCTCGTGAGCTGCATCGGCGCGACGTGGATCGGCAATGGGCTGGTGGGCACGCTGGAGTTGATGCGGCCACGGATGAAGTCCGGTGGCCTCATAGCGGTCGGCGAGCCGTATTGGATTGATCCGCTCCCAGCGGGAGTATCGGTGCTCGGCATTGCCGACGAGGACTACGTCTCGCTGGCCGGTACTCACGAACGGTGCGAGGGGGCCGGCTTCGACCTTGTCGAAATGGTGCTGTCCAACACCGACGACTGGGACCGATACGTCGCCGCGCAGTGGAGCACCGTCGACGAATGGCTGAGGCAGCATCCCGAGGACCAGGATGCCGGTGCCCTCGATGAATGGATCCGAGCGGGCCGGCGCAGCTACCTCGGTGTCGACCGTCGTTATCTCGGCTGGGGAGTGTTCGTGCTCCGCAGCAAGCGCTGAACGGCTGCCACCTTGCGCGGCCCTAACGGCGTGCTCCACGGCCGCCCTCTCTAGTATCGCGGCATGACCTCGCCGCCAATCCCGCGCTACACCGCCGATGTCACGGCCGAGGAAGTGAGCGCAGGTCTGCGTGACCACGGCGCGGTGATCATCGAACGCCTCGCCGAGGCGGACCTGTGCGACCGGTTGATCGCCGAGTTGCAACCGTGGCTCGCCGAGACGCCTGTCGGGGCCGACGACTTCACCGGTCGCAACACGCGCCGTACCGGAGCACTGCTGACGCGCTGCCCATCGAGTGTGGCGATGGTTGCGCATCCGCTGATCCTCGATGTCGTTGATCAAACCCTGTGGCCCAAGAAGACAACGTTCCAACTGCACCTCACTCAGTCGATCGCGATCGGTCCGGGTTCGCCGGCGCAGATGATTCATCGGGATCAGTGGTGCTTCGACTTCTTCCCCTTTCCAGCCGACGTCGACGTCGAGGTCAGTAGCATCTGGGCGCTCGAGGACTTCACCGAACAAAATGGAGCCACCCGCGTCGTGCCCGACAGCCATCGCCTACCCAACGGCGTTCGCTTCACCTTGGAGGAGTCGTCGCCCGCCGAGATGCCGCGTGGCTCGGTGGTGCTCTACCTCGGTTCCACGTTCCACGGTGGCGGCGCCAACAACAGTGACCAGGTGCGTGTCGGCATCAACGTCGACTACGTGCTCGGTTGGTTGCGTCAGGAAGAGAACCAGTACCTGTCGTACACGCTCGACGAGGTCCGTGGGTTCCCGGAGCGTGTGCAGCGGTTGCTGGGTTACGAGGTCGGCGCGTACGCCCTTGGCTACATCGACGGCGGTCGCAGCCCTATGGAGCTGCTGCACCCCGCAAGGGCGGGCGCGACGCAGAGCTTCGAACCCGGCTGATCGCCTCGACGCGTCACACGGAGAATTCGACCAATACCGGCAAATGATCGCTGAGTTGATTCCACGATTCGCCGCCCTCGGGCGTGAGCTGCGCCGTCACCGTCGCCGATTCGGGGACCAGGACGTAGTCCAACCGCTGATTCGGCGCAATCGACGGGTTCGAGTAGTCGCCCCCAGGATCGACCAGGCCCGCTGTGCCGAACTCGCGAATCACCTCGAGTTCGTCGACGGCGTTGAAGTCGCCGGCGACGACTGCCGGATGTCGGCTTGCGATGAGCGGTAGCACGCGCCTGGCCTGTGCGATCCGTTCGTCAGCATCGTGTGAGGCGAGGTGGGTATTCGCTACGCGCAGCGTCTCGCCGGTGCGTGAGACGGTGACTGCCATCGCGACGCGGTGCTTGAACGTCCATGTCGACACGCCGGGTGATATCGAGATGCTGATCAACTCGTCGATCAGGTGCGGTGTGAGTATCGCGAGTCCCTCTGCGCGCCACCACACGAGTGGTGAAAATGGATAGTGCTTTCGGGTCCACACGATTCGCCAGCCGAGGCGAGTGGCAAGGCCGCGTGCTTGGTGTCGGCGCACCTCCTGGAGCACGGCGACATCGGGCAAGTAGCCCGAGATCACCTTGCTGATGACGTCGAGATTGGGGCTGTGTGCGCCGAGGATGTTCCACGTCAGCACTCGCCAGGTCGTCATCGGGTCTCCACTTTGGCCTGTGCACTACCGTAGGCAGCGATGAATCGTCTGGCTGGGAAAGTAGCACTGATCACGGGTGCATCGTCAGGGTTGGGTCGCGTCGGAGCCGAGTTGTTCGCCGCAGAAGGTGCTCAAGTAGTCATCGCGGATCTGTCGGACGGTGACGAAGCCGTCGAGGCAATCGCCGCGGCCGGAGGCGAAGCGACGTATGT
>JAENVT010000151.1 GCA_016650435.1 Ilumatobacteraceae bacterium | reverse complement strand
GGCGATTGCCTAGGCCCAGATGTGTGCTGCGGCATCGACAGTCAGTCGTAGCTTCGCCCACTGCACGTCCTGGGTGATGTCGTTGCCGTGCACCGTGCTGCTGAAGCCGCACTGCGGGCTGAGGCACAGTTGGTCCATCGGCACGTATTTGGCGGCTTCGTCGACACGCTCGGTAAGCGAGTCGATTGACTCGAGATCGGCGACTTTCGAGCTGATCAATCCCAGTACGACGGTCTTATTGGCCGGTACGAAACGAAGCGGCGCGAAGTCGCCGGAACGCTCGTCGTCGTACTCGAGGAAGTAGGCGTCGACGTTGAGATCACCGAACAGCACCTCGGCCACTGGCTCGTAGCCGCCCTCGGCGAACCACGTGCTGCGGAAGTTCCCGCGGCACAGATGGATCCCGACGGTGAGATCGGCAGGGCGGTCCTTCAACGCGTCGTTGATGAGGGCCGCATATGTTCTCGGCAACTCGTTGGGATCGTCGCCGCGTTCGACCGCGCCGGCGCGCATCTTCGGGTCGCAGAGGTACGCGAGGTTGGTGTCGTCGAGTTGGATGTAGCGACATCCGGCTTTGTACAGCGCAGCGATCTCGTCGCGGTAGCACTGGGCCAGGTCGGCGAAGAAGACATCGAGGTCGGGATATGACTCGATGTCGATCGCGGCCCGTCCGCCGCGGAAGTGAACCATCGTCGGGGATGGAATCGAAACCTTCGGCGTCTGCGTCGTGACACTGGCGAGGTATTTGAAGTCGTCGACCTGGATGTCGTGCGAATGGCGCAGCGGACCGGTGACCGCGAGCCGCGGTGGTGTGAAGTGCACCGTCTCGGCGGCATTCGAGCTGGCCGCGATCGCGCCACTGACCTCGACACCGGAAAGCTGTTCGAGGAAGTCGAGGTGGAACCAGGTGCGCCGGAACTCGCCATCAGTGATGCTGCGCATGCCGACCGACTCGACGTGGTGCACGGCTTCGGCGATGGCCTCGTCCTCAACGGCGCGCTTCTCCTCAGCGGAAATCGAGGCAGCCGTGAACTGCTCGCGAGCGTCGAGCACGGCCTTCGGACGCAAGAGACTGCCGACGTGATCGGCTCGGAACGGTGGATCGATCGGACTCATGAGTCGGACTGTAGATGAGTAATGTGCGACATATGGCACACGACTCTCCACCTCGCTTCAGGGTCCATCACTCGCTTCGAATCAAGGGTTTTGTCAAGGTCGAAAACCTCGCCGAGCTCGCTGGGTTGCCAGAAGATGAGGTCCTCAGCCATCTGCAGGCGATGCAGGAAGAAGGACAGACCAACTACCGCGAGTCGCGTGGCTTGTGGCAGCTGACGCCCGACGGCCGCGAGGCCCACGTCATCGCTTTAGAAGAAGACGTCTGCCGTCCGGGTTTTCGCGAAGGGCTGTCGGCCAAGTACCACCGCTTCTTGGAAATGAACGAGATCTTCAAAGGCCTGTGCGCCGATTGGCAACTGCGCAATGGCGAGACCAACGACCACGCCGACAAGGCCTACGACGACGGCTGTATCAAGCGCCTGGGCGACCTCGACGACGAAGCCCAGCCGATCTGTCATTCCTTTGCGGAGGTCGCCAACCGGTTCGACGGTTACGCGGCACGATTGACCGGCAGCCGCAAGGCACTCGAAGCTGGCGACCAGCGAATGTTCACCGGGGTGATGTGCGGGTCGTACCACGATGTGTGGATGGAGTTGCACGAAGACCTGCTGCTGACACAGGGCATCGACCGCGTCGCCGAAGGCAGCTACTAGTCGGCTCTAGTCATCCGATTGCTCGAGGACCGAGCTGACATAGAAATCTGCGGCAACACGACGATCGTCGGCAACGACCAAGGCGGACGGCTCAACTTCCAAGGACGACAGGGCAGCACCGATCGCCTCCACCGCTGCGGCGGCAGTCTGGAACACCAGCGGAATGGCGAACCATTCGGCGTGCCAACTGCCGAGACCGCGTTCGAGTTCGTGCGGTTTGGCGTACGTGATGACGGTGGCGGTACCGAGGCACGCCTCCGCCGCCGCCATTGCGCGCATCGCGTCGATGGGATTGCGCTTGCCAGCCGCGGCAGACGAGCCGCCAGCGCGAGTCGTGATCTCACCAAGTTGCACGAGTTGGGCGATGTCGCCACCGACCTTGCCCGCCCAGCGAGCCAGACCGGTCGCCACGTTGACGACGTCGATGATCGGCGAGCGGTCGGTGTGCCAGGCGCGGGAAGCGGTGAGGCCAAGGCCTCGCGCAACCGCGGCGACAACGTCGTCGGTGAAACCCATCCGGTCACCGATCAGGCCGCCCAGTTGCACGGGAGTCTCGGTCTCGGCGCACCTCCTACGGGCGTGGTGCAATTGATCCAACCACCTGCCGGTGCGGAATCCGACGGTCGTCACGTCGGCCGGTTGCAGGAACGAACGGGCTTGCGTGGCACCGCTTCCCGACTTCTCGATGATGGCGCGCAGCGACGACACCGCTTGGTCGCCAAGGTCGCCGAGATGCCGCAGCGCATCGCGGACGAGGAGCATGGTCGCGGAGTCGATGACATCTTGGGTCGTCAAGTTGAGATGCACAAACGGCCGGGCACTGTCTGGCAATCGCGACTTCAGCGCGTCGAGCAAGCCGAGAACCGGCGTCCCAACGTGCCAGCCGTCGGCGAGGATCTCGACACCGATCGGCTCGGCGCAGGCGGTGGCAATCGCGGTCGCAGCGTCAATAGGAATTTCTCCCGCACCGGCTTGCGCGGTTGCTACTGCAGCTTCGACCAACGCCATCGCCGACACCCGCGTTGTGAGAGCGAAGATCTCGTCCATCCGCTCGGTGGAGAATCCGGGATACAAGCTCATCGCTCAGACATCGAAGAAGACCGTTTCGTCGTCGCCTTGGTAGCGAATGTCGAACTGGTACGTCGGCACGGACGAGTTGCCTTCGTCGGTCCGCCGGGCAATCAACGTCGATCGTCGATCATCGGGAACTGATTGCAGCACGGGGTCGTGGGCGTTGGCGGCGGACTCGTCGTCGAAGTACACACGGGTGAACGTCGGGTTGAGCATTCCCCGGGCCTGAATGGTCAGGCTGAGATGCGGCGCTTGCGTGCCACCGGTCGGATGGGGGACGGGGCCCGGCCTGATCGTCAGGAACGAATAGGCGCCTGTCTTGAAGTCGCTGGCGGATCGCCCGAATCCGCTGAAGGCTGGATCCACGGGCACGTCGACACGATCATCGGCGGGATGGTGGTATCGGCCCCCGCTGTCGGCCTGCCACAGTTCGACGAGCGCGTCCTCGATGTGGTTGCGATCGCCGTCGAGCACTCGACCTTCGATACGGATGCGTTCGCCGACCGTCTCCGGTGTGGTCAACACGTTCTCGCCCTCGCCCGCCAGCCGCATGGTGAAATACGGTCCAACGGTCTGCGACGGCGTTTGGCCACTGTCGAGCTGTGTCATCGGCTGGGTCACGGTGTGGCTCCGGTGCCGCGCAGCACGATGTCCCATCGGTAGCCGAGCGCCCAATTCTCGACCGTCACCGAGTGGTCGTATGTCGCGACGAGTCGGTGACGACTGTGCTCGGGTACGGATTGGAAGATCGGGTCGAGGTCGAACAACGGATCGTCCGGGAAGTACATCTGGGTGACCAACCGCGTGGCGATCGATGGACCCATGACCGAGAAGTGGATGTGTGCCGGTCGCCAGGCGTTGGGATGGTTGCCCCACGGGTACGGGCCGGGCCGGATCGTCAGAAACCGATACTCGCCGTCCGCACCTGTTCGGAACTGGCCGACGCCGAGGAAGTTCGGATCGAGCGGAGCCGGAAAGGCAGTTTCGCGCCAGTGGACGTAGCGTCCGCAGGCGTTCGCTTGCCACACCTCGATCAGCGTGTCGGGCAGGAGCGCACCAGTCTCGTCGAGCACCCGACCGGTGATGATGCTGCGCTGACCGATCGCCTCGCCACCCGTGCCCGCGTTCGTGGTGAGATCGGCATCATCGACACTCAGTTGCGTCCATGCCGGACCAGGGCCGGTCGTCTCGGTGAGGGTCTGGACGATCGTGATCAAGTCGTGCGACGGCGCCCGCTTGATCGTCGATCGATAGTCGGAATACAGAAACGGGGGATGGTCTTCGTGCGAGCGCGGGGTATAGGTCTCGGTCATGATTGCCGCGCTGTTCGAGCAGTTTGAAAGGCGTGATTGGCCGCCGGGACACCTGCGTACACGGCGACATGCTGCAGCACCTGCGCCAACTCGGCATCGCTGACTCCCGTACCCACCGAAGCACGCAGGTGCAAGGCCAACTCGTCGCGTCCGAGTGCCGCGAGTATCGCGATGGTGACCATGCTGCGCGTCTTGCGATCGAGCGTGGTGTCGGCCCACAGATCGCCCCACACATTCGTCGTGATCCAGTCGAGGAATGGCTTCTCGAGGTCGGTGGCGTTCACAGTCGAGCGTTCGACGTGCTCGCTTCCGAGCACCTCGACGCGTATCCGCATGCCCTCTTCGTGGTCGCCCATCGAATTGCACGGTAGTCGGGGTGCTTGCCTCACGACGCCGTCGGCCTCATGATGGTGCCGACGGCGCACGAAGGGAGATCGGATGAAGCTGGCGCGTTGGGTGGTTCCGGCAGCGATGACTGGCCTTGTCTTGTTGGTCTCGACGGGCAAGGCCGCGGCTCACCTCGAGACCGACAACGGATGCAAGGGATCCGGCACCTTCCGCGACGACGGTTTCGCGGTCGACGCGGAAACCGTCGGCGATGATCTTGTGACGATCCGGCGCAGCGACACCGTCGACTGGCAAGGGTCGGTGACCGCACCGCCGGGCGCGTATTCCGGGACGATTGGCGTTGACCTGCCGCCGCCGTT
>JAENVT010000150.1 GCA_016650435.1 Ilumatobacteraceae bacterium | reverse complement strand
TGGTGATCATCGCTGAAGACGTCGAGGGCGAGGCTCTGGCCACGCTGGTCGTCAACAAGATTCGTGGCACGTTCAAGTCGGCAGCCGTCAAGGCACCTGGCTTCGGCGAGCGTCGCAAGGCCATGCTGCAAGACATCGCCATCCTCACCGGTGGTCAGGTCATCAGCGAAGAAGTCGGCCTGAAGCTGGACAACACCACGCTCGATCTGCTCGGCAAGGCCAAGAAGGTCATCATCACCAAGGACGAGACGACCATCGTCGAAGGTGGCGGATCCGAGGACGACATCAAGGGCCGCATCAACCAAATCAAGGCCGAGATCGAAAACACCGACAGCGACTACGACCGCGAGAAGCTGCAAGAGCGACTCGCCAAGCTCAGCGGCGGCGTTGCCGTGCTGAAGGTCGGCGCAGCTACCGAGGTCGAGCTCAAAGAGAAGAAGCACCGGATCGAAGATGCAGTGTCGACCACCAAGGCAGCCATCGAAGAGGGCGTTGTGCCCGGCGGTGGAGTTGCCCTGCTGCGTGCCCAGGCCGCGGTCAACGCCGTCGCCGATGCCCTGCACGGTGACGAAGCCACTGGTGCTCGTCTCGTGGCCAAGAGCCTCGAGGCTCCATTGAAGCAGATCGCCGAGAACGCCGGCATGGAAGGTGGCGTTGTCGTCGACAAGGTCAAGAACCTCAAAGGCGCCAACGGCCTCAATGCCGCAACTGGCGTGTACGAGGATCTGGTCAAGATCGGCGTCATCGATGCTGCCAAGGTCACCCGCTCGGCGCTGCAGAACGCAGCATCGATCGCAGCCCTGTTCCTCACCACGGAAGCTGTCGTTGCCGACAAGCCCGAGAAGGACAACGGCGGCGGTATGGGCGGCGGAGGCATGGAGGACTTCTAGTCCCCAGCCCGCAGCAACAGTTCAACAAGACGTGAAAGGGGGCCCGCAGTGATGCGGGCCCCCTTTGGTGTTCACGTCGAGAATTTGGAGGCGGTAGTTCAGCCCCCGGCGACAGCAGGGATGATGCTGACGGTTTCGCCGTCGGGCACCTTCGTATCGACGCCGTCGAGGTAGCGCACATCGTCGTCGGCAACGAACACGTTGACGAACTTGCGCAGTGCCCCCGTGTCGTCGAACAACCGCTCGTGGAAGCCGGGGTGGGCGGCATCGAGGTTGGCCAATACGTCGGCCAGCGTGACTCCCTCCACCTGCACTGCGGAGGAACCGCCGGAAATCGGACGCATCGTGGTGGGAATTCGGATCGTGACGGCCATGGGCGAAAGCCTACCAACCCGGTCAGGATTCGAAACAACGCAACACGGCCAATGTGTGCGCAGCCAGGGACTGGAGTACGTACCCGCCCTCGTGGACGAGAACGGTGGCGCGATCGAGTTCGGCCAGCATTCGGCCCACTGCGATGAAGCCGACGTCGGTGACCAGTAGCGGGCTGTTGGGATCGTCGGCAGCGGCATCGACACCGAGCGAGACGACGACCGCGTCTGGTTCGAATTGCGCCACGTCTGCCAACAACGATGCGCAGGCTGCCAGCCATCCGATATCGCTGGTGCCAGGGGCCACCGGCACGTTGCGATTCGTCGAGGTGTCGTCGATTTCGTCGGCGTGCCCGACGGTGTGTGGGAACCAGCCCGCCGCAGGATCGACGTGCACTGATCCGTAGAACACCGACGGGTCGTTCCAAAATATGGCCTGGGTCCCGTTGCCGTGATGAGCGTCGATGTCGACGATGGCAACCCGCTCGAGACCCGCGGCGCGAAGCTGGGCGGCGGCGACCGCCGAGTTGTTGAGGTAGCAACTTCCGCCGAAAAATGCCGGCCCGGCGTGGTGTCCCGGCGGGCGGCAGATCGCGTATGCCGTTCCCGCTCCCTCGGCCACGAGGTCGGCAGCTGTCGCCGCCGCGTCCGCAGCCGCCTTTGCGCCAATCCAGGTCCCTTCCCCAATGCATGTCAGCGTGTCCATTGCATAGAACCCGATCTCGGCACGAATGGTTGCGGCACCTCGAAGTCGATCCCCTCCGTGCTGCGCAGCTACCGGAGGGAAGAAGTAGGGCGTGACATAGGGGATGCCCGGTGATTCGAGGTGGCCATCTGTGACCCACCGTTGATACGCGGTCTGCAACATGGTGAGGAATCGTGGATCGTGCACTCGTAGCAACGCGTCGAGCCCGTGATCCTGTGCTTCGACCATCTCGGCGCCGGCTGCCGCGCATGCTGCCGCGATGATCTCGGCGCGGGCCGGCAACTCGTCGGTTGCCTCTGTGACCCCGCACCACACCCCTGTGGCTACATCGTGTCGCACATGATCGGGGGCCACGACCACCGGCATCGACAGGGTCACATCAACTCCAGCAACTCATCGATCGGCAGTGCTTCGGCGACGCGGCCGAGGCGACCGGTGGTGGTGGTCGCTCTGAACAGGCTGTCGAGCACGGCTTCCTCAGTCGCGTCTACCGCGGCACCGAACAGCCCGTTGAGATCGCGATCGGAGAGCACCTCGTGTGTGACAAGACCGCGACCATCGCGGATGAACCGACAGTTTGTGCTGAAGGCGAGGAAGATCTCTCCACTGCCGTGAGTCGCGACGGAACCCGTGCGCGCCAGGCCGAGGCCGGCACGGCGAGCAACCCGCTCGCATTGCGCCGGAAGCATCGGCGCATCGGTCGCGATCACGACGATGCAGCTGCCCTCCGGCGCTTCGCGTTCACCGCTTCGGCCGAGCTCGGCGAACCGCCGTCCGACCGGCGATCCATTCACACACAACCGCTCGAGCGCTCCGAAGTTGGTCATCACAAGAACTCCGAGGGTGTGCGCATCGACACGACGTGATGCCGTGCCGATCCCGCCCTTCCAACCGAGGCACGTCATGCCGGACCCGGCGCCAACGGCGCCAGCTTCGAACAATCCGTCGCCAGCGCCCGCAAGCGCTTCCGCGACGTGGCGCGGGGTCACGGCCATCACGGCCGGATCGCTGAGCCACGAGTCGTCGCATTCGCCGACAACAGGAATGACAACATCCTCGGCAACATCGGGCACCTCGCGCAGGGTTGCCTCGACCACGCCCTGGTATGCCATGCCGACGCTCATCGTCGCGGTCAGCACAACCGGCGTCTCCAACGTGCCCCACTCACGAATCGTCAGCGAACCGGTCAACTCACCCGCACCGTTGAGCACGGCCGTACCCGCTGCCATGGGACGGCGAAACATCCCCTCAAGGGTGTCGGGCACGACGACCGTAACTCCCGTGCAGTGCTCGCTCATGGTCGCGTGACCAACGCGCAGGCCCGGCACATCGGTGATGGAATTGTGGTGGCCGGGGGGCAGGGTGCCGATCTCGATGCCGCAGTCGCGCGGGCGAGGCCGTTGGTCCGCCCGTGCCTCCGTCATGGGCCGAGCGTACAACGACCGCGTACGGTGTTTGCCGTGCAGCGATACGACCTCGCGATCATCGGGCTCGGCGGCATCGGCAGCGCCACGGCGTGGTTCGCAGCACGCAGCGGCCAGTCGGTCGTCGGGTTGGAACGCTTCGATCTCGGCGGTCATCACCATGGTGCGTCGCACGATCACAGTCGCATCATCCGGCACAGTTACCACACGCCCCACTACGTGCGCCTGACACATCTCGCCTACAACGCCTGGCGAGAGGCCGAAGCAGAGAGCGGCGAGACGTGCGTGCACATCACGGGCGGTATCGACCTGTTCCCGTGTGGCGCTGCGATCGACATCGAGACCTATCGCGAGTCGATGCGGTCCGGCGACGTCGCGTTCGATGAACTGACGGCAGCGGACGTGATGGCCCGGTGGCCGGCATGGCAAGTCGCCGCCGACACCGAAGTGCTCTATCAAGCGAACACGGGCATCGTCTCTCCTGCGATGACAGTGCCATTGTTGCAACGCCTCGCGACAGATCGCGGCGCGTCGTTGCACGGCAACGCGAACGTGACCGCGATCGAACCCGCTGGCGATGACGTGGCCATCCGTCTAGCCGACGGCACCGAGTTACGGGCCGCGCAGGTCGTCGTCGCTGCGGATGCCTGGACCGCGCCACTCGTCGAACCGCTAGGCACCACCCTGCCGCTGACCGTCACTCGCGAGCAGGTGACGTACTACGGCACCGATACGCCGCAGGCGTTCGAGCCGGCCAACTTCCCGGTGTGGATCTGGATGGACGATCCGTCGTTCTACGGATTCCCCACGTTCGGCCGCCCGGGTGTGAAAATTGCCCAGGATTGCGGCGGCACACCCGTCGATCCCGATACCCGCGGGTTCGAGCCGGACCCCTCGATCCTGGCGCGCACCGACGCGTTTGCGGCGATGGCGTTCGGCGGCCTGTTGGGACCGGCGCTGTCGACGACGACTTGCCTCTACACGTTGCCGCCCGATCGCGACTTCGTCGTCGACGCGCTGCCCGATCATCCCAACATCCATGTCGCCCTCGGCGCCGGTCACGGCTACAAGTTCGTCGCCTGGTTCGGCAAAACACTTGCTGCTCTGGTAGCAGGCCGCGATCCGGGCTGCGATCTCACCCCGTTCGCGCTCAACCGACCGGCGTTGACCGACCCTGCATGGGAGCCCAACTGGCTCGTATGAAAGGCCCGAACCAGACCGCGCTCGGCATGGTATCGAACTGATACCATTTCCTCATGGCAATGACCCTTCGACTCACAGCAGACGAGCAAGCCGCGCTGCGCGACCGGGCCGCCGCCGAGGGGATCTCGATGCAGGACGCGGCTCGGCGCGCCGTTCGCGAGTTCGTTGCTCGAGGTGAACATCTCGGGCGCGTTTCCGCTGCTGCCCGGTTGATCCTCGAGGTGCACGCGGACGCCATCGAGCGCCTCGGTCAGTGAGAGATCGCGTCGAGTACCTCGACCTCGACGATGTCGTAGAACTCGCCCGCCTACTCCTCGGAGACCCACCACCGATTCGCGACGTCGGCCTACTCGGTTCAGCCATTGCGCGGCCGCAGACCACCCTGCTCGGCGAAGATGCCTATCCCGATGTCTCGATGAAGGCAGCCGCGCTGATGCAGTCGATCGTGAACAATCACGCGCTCGTCGACGGAAACAAGCGGCTCGGATGGCTTTCAACGGCGGTGTTCTTGGAACTCAATGGAACGAGCGTGGCGCATGCGTCGAACAACGATGTCTTTGACATCGTCATGAACGTCGCCGCAAACAACCCGTCGCTCGACCAAATCGCGGCGGATCTCCGAAGGCTCGCAACGCAAACGCCCCGTCGCCGCTGAAGTTCAGGCGTTCATCTTCGAGGTCCACCAGCGGCGGATGTCGAGGCTCGGGACTTCCATCGGCGCGTACCACCCGTGCCCGAACGTGCGGCTGGTCATGCCGCGCTGCACGCGCTCACAGATCCCCCAATCCTGCAGGTTGACCATGTGCCAAAACTCGACGGCATCCGCTGCGTCGAAGCCGTTCTTGCCCACCTCGTCGGGATGAAACAACAGCTGACACTCGATCAGCGTGCGGTCGGCCGCGATCGGTTGGAGGATGAACGCGGCGACGTGATCGCGTGACAGCGACAACAACAAGTTCGGGTAGATCAGTTCACCGAAGTGGTTGACTCGCTCGGCGTCGTTGAGACCGGGAAACGACTCGCGCTCGCTGTTGCCGCTGGCGGTGAACGTGTCGGCACCAGGACGATGGGGAATTCCCTGCTCCCAATCCAACGAAGCCCCACCGCGCACGCGAAACGACGGCACCAGCTCGCACAACTCAGGATGCACGGGCCCGCAGTGGTAGCACTCGTTGTAGTTCTCGGCGAGCACCTTCCAGTTTGAGGCGACGTCGTACGTGACGGTGCCACCGACGACGAGTTGATCGAGCGGGAAGCGGCTGATCCGTGCGGCAATCGCCCCGATCTCGTCGACCAGCGATGGTCCATCGGCCGCGAGACGCACGAATGCGAACCCGCCCCACTCGTCGATCGCGAATCGATGCAGACCAAATTGTGCAGGGTCGATGTCGTCCACCCACGGCGAGGCACGCAACGAGCCGTCGAATCCATACGCCCAGAAGTGATACGGGCAACGAATGACGGAGTCGAAGCAGGCCGACGCAACCGATGGAGACGTCGAGTCCACCAACTCGGTCCCACGGTGCATACACCGATTGGCAAACGCACCCAACGCTCCGCTGTTGTCACGAACGACCAACACACGGTCGGCAGCGACCGACGTCAAGCGATAGCAACCTGGCGCCGGCCCGATCGAATCACTGCGACCGACGCACACCCACGACGTCGCCATCGCCAGACGTTGTTCATCAGCAAAGACCGACGCGTCGCAATACGCCGAACGGGCGAGACTGGCTTCCATCAAGCGCTGACTGGTGGCCGCCGCGATGCCCATGGCTGTGCAGCCTCGAGCTGAGCAGCGATTCGCACGAGCACGTCTTCGCGGCCGAAGCCGGCGACGAGTTGCACGCCAACTGGCAGACCCTCGGCAGTCCAGTACAACGGCAGGCTGATTGCCGGCTGACCGGTGACGTTGAACTGGGCGGTGAACTGCAGCAGCTCGCGCACTCGCATGCCGCCCTCTGGTCCAGAGAGATAGCCGATGGGTGGCGGAGGCGTTGCGATGACGGGTGTCAGCAACAGGTCGTGACCTTCGCTGCCGTCGAGCGGATGCCACCAGGAGAGCATCTCGCGGCACCACATAGCCTGCGCACCAACGGTGAGCAGATAGTCGGCGGCCGACACCGACTTGCCCATCTCCCCGAAGAAGACGTTGTCGGGTTCGAGGTCATCTTCTCCGATCGGCCGGCCGAGACTCTCTTCCATGATCCGCAAATCGTGGGCGGTGTTGACGGCGACAACGGTGACGAAGCGATCTTGGAACCCCACGTCGCTCATGGCCGCGGGTGAGCTGTCGTCGAGGTGATGGCCGAGCGATTCCAGCAGCTTGGCCGCCGCCGCAACCGCGGCTTCGCAGTCGGGATGCGACGGCACGAGCGGCGAACGGTCAAGCACTCCGATTCGCAGTCGTCCGGGATCGGAGCCGACTTCTTCGACGAGCGGTCGGGCGAACGGCGGCGCGATGTAGGGATCGCCGGGCTCGTAGCCGGAGATCGCATCGAGCACTGCAGCGGTGTCGCGCACGCTGCGCGTCACGCAACCGTCGATGGTCGCGCCGGCCCACGCCTCGCCGGTCAGCGGCGCTTGGCTGACGCGGCCCTTGCTCGGCTTCAAGCCCACCAACCCGCATTCCGACGCCGGCACACGGATCGACCCACCGCCGTCGTTGGCATGGCCGACAGCGACAATGCCAGCGCTGACCGCGGCTGCAGAGCCACCCGACGACCCACCTGTCGAGTAGTCGAGGTTCCACGGATTTCGCGACGGTCCGTAGGCCAGCGGCTCGGTCGTGATGGTGCTGCCCATTTCGGGAGCATTGGTTCGCCCGATGGCGACGAAGCCTGCCTCACGGAACCTGCGGTACAACGCGGAGTCGACCGGAGCCCGGTAGTCGACCGACTTCAAGCCTCGTGAACCCAGGTGATACGGCTCGCCCTTCATCATGCAGCCGAGGTCTTTCACCACCATTGGCACACCGGCAAAGGGCGCGCTTGAGCCGGTCGATCGCGCCGCCTCGGCGCGGGCCGCGTCGTAACGCGGATGGATGACCGCGTTGATTTGTGGATTGATGCGCTGCGCAGCCTCGATTGCCGCTTCGACCAATTCGGCTCCTGTGGCTTCACCCGTGCGTACCAATTCCGCTTGCGCGGTGGCGTCGAGCGAGGCGAGATCGTTGGCAATTCCCATGGCGTCGAACCCTAGGCTGCGCCGGTGCGCGTGCTGGCAGCGGTCGACAAGTTCAAGGGCACCGCGACCGGCGCGCAGGTGGCTGCGGCCGTTGGATCGGCGTGTTGGGAACTCGGCCATGATTGCGTCGAACTGCCCGTTGCGGACGGCGGCGAGGGCACGCTGGAGGCACTCGGCGGCGCGAATCGAACCTCCACGGTCACCGGGCCACTCGGTGACCCGGTGCGGGCCGAGTGGCGGATGCATCGCGGCACGGCGGTCATCGAGATGGCGCGGGCATC